>JAZKSZ010000228.1:0-2876 GCA_036625795.1 Haloarculaceae archaeon | reverse complement strand
AGCTGGATGAACTCGGGGCAGGCGTCGACTTCCTCCCCGCCCCCCTCCCGCCCGTAGAGGTGGTTGACGTCCATGCCGTGGGGGACCGCGGTGTCCTGGATGTGTCGCCGGTAGACCTCAACCGTGTCGCCGTCTTCGGCGTTCGCTTCGAGCCAGGCGACGGCGTCGTCGCGGGGCATCGCCGCGTAGCCGCCGACCCCGACAGCCGCGTAGAGTCCGCCGGTCACCAGCAGCAAGGCCACGGCGGGCCGGGCCAGCGACGGACGCGACCCGTGAAACCGGACCAGGGTTCCCGCGAGCAACAGCGCAAGCAGCGGGAACGTCGGCAGGAGGTGGTGCACCCGGAAGTCGTGCCAGCCGGCGAACAACCCGACCCACAGGACGAGCGCAGTCAACACGAGGACGGTTCCTGCCGCGGCCTGACGGCGGCGGACCCGGAGGAGCGTCGCGCCGACTCCCGTGACGGCCGCGAGAAACAGCGGGAGGCTCATCCCGCTGAGATAGCCCCGCAGGAACCACCACCAGACCGGGGCGTCCGGCCCGGTCGGTTGGGTGGCGCGGGCCCCGGGGTTCACGACGATCCGCCAGACGACGTCCTCGACCCCGCCCACGAGCAGCGTCGGGAACCCGAGGGCGATGGCGACTGCACCCAGCACTGCCCCGGGCACGAGCAGCGCAGGCCGAACCAACGCCGCCCAGGTATCCCGCGCCTGCCTGGCCCGCAGGACGTGGGCCGCGAGTACCAGCAGGACCACCGGCGCGGCCGTGAGCTTGAACGCGATGGCGACACCGCCGGCAGTGCTCGCGGCGAGAAACCGCCACCGAGCACCCGCCTGGACGTACCGCACCAGGAGATAGAGCGCCAGCAGGACGAAGAACAGCGCGGGCATGTCTTCCCCGCCCTCGTGGGCGATGGTCAGAAAGCCGAAGGTCAGCGTCAGGAGCAGACCGGCGAGCTGGCCGGCGGTCCGGTCCCACACCACGCGCCCGACCCGGTAGGTGAGATAGACGCAGCCGACAGCCAGGAGGACGTTCACCAGCCTGACCAGCACGAGCGCGCCAGTCCAGAACCACGCTGGCGTCGCCGCCCAGGAGGGGTAGTAGCCGAACTCCGGGTCAGGCGTCGCGAAAACGGTCAGGAGTTCCCCCTGCCCCAGGAGGACGGCGAGCAGGACCACTGGCAGGACCGCGAGCCCGAACAGGTAGAAGGTCGCGCCGAAGGGGACGCGGCCCCAGGCCACCCCCTGCTGGAGGCTCTCGATGCTGGGGTCGGCAGCGACGGAGCCGTAGGCCACCAGCACGTCGAGCAGCCGGCCGTGCTCGTCACGGGTCGCGAAGTTGGGGACCCGGTGCCAGAACCAGAACCCACAGAGCAGGGTCGCACCCAGGAGGAGGTAGCGAAGGCGACGGTCATCGCGGAGGTCGGCGGCGACGACCCCCACCCCGCGAGCGAGGAGGGTCCGGAGGGCAGCCATCACGGGGTTCTGCGGGAACGACCGACAAAAAGCGTCCGGTACCGCTGGCCCACCCGGCGGCCGCGTGTCGACCGCCCCCGAGGGGGGCTCGCCCGGTCACTCGGACAGGCGGGTGCTGTCGTTGAGCTTCCGGATGACCTCGTCGTGGATGTGGCCGTTTGTGCCGATCATCGGCGACCGTTGCTCCTCGCCGGGGAGTTCGAAGCGCTCCCCGCGGGTGTCGGTGATCGTCGCGCCGGCGGCCTCGGCGATGACCATCCCCGCCGCCACGTCCCAGGGGTAGGTGTCGTACTCCCAGACTGCGTCGGCGCTCCCGCTGGCCAGATAGCACATGTGTAGCGCGGCCGACCCCAGCCGGCGGACGCCGCGGGCGTCCTGGTAGAAGTGGGTGAGGAAGGCGCCGTCGGGGTCGTAGCCGGACATGAACATGCTCTCGGCGAGCTCGTCCCGGTCGGTCACCGAGATCGGCTGGCCGTTTCGCATCGCCTGTTCGCCCTTGATCGCCGTCCAGAGCTCGTCGGTCTCCGGGGCGTAGACCACCCCGAGGACGGGCTCGCCGTCGCGCAGCAACCCGACAGACACCGAGTAGTTGGGGTTGCCGTTGGCGTAGTTCCCCGTCCCGTCGAGCGGGTCGATGAGCCAGGTGAACGCGCTCCCGCCCTCGACGTAAGTGTCCTCCTCCGAGCGGATGCCGTGGGCGGGGAACTCGTTTTCCAGCGCCGTCGTGATGATGTTCTCCGCGAGGTAGTCGGCCTCGGTGACGATGTCGGACTTGTCGGTCTTGACAGTCACCGACTCGACGCGGCCGTGTAGCTCCTTGAGCGGCTCCTGGACGCTCTTGACGGCCTCGCTTGCGACCCGGAGTGCGTGTTCGAGTTCCGTCTCCTCGCCCTCGTCGGTCCCCCGGAGGTGCTCCGGCGGCTCCTTGGCGACGGCACCGCGGGCTCCCCACCCCAGCAGCTCGCTGAGCGCGGTGTAGAAGTCGTCGTCGTAGCTCGTTCGGACGATGTTCGCGGAGGTGTCGGCGCCGGTGACCTGGACGGACTCGCCCTCGTCGAGGTGGATGTGGTGGCGTCCGCCGTCGACCAGCACGTCCGCGGCCTCCCCCGCCACGACGTCGATCCTGGTGTCGTTGCCGACGATCAGCGGCCGGACCCCCATCTTGTGGGTCTGCAGCGGGACGACCTGCAGCGCGGAGTTGTTCTGTGGGTTGTGCACCGGGCCGCCCGACGACAGCGAGACGCCGGTCGAGCCCGTCGGCGTCGACACCGCCAGCCCGGTCCCGTCGTACTCGCCGACGTACTCCCCGTCCGCGAAGACGTCGAGTTTCGTGATCTTCCGCTCGACGGGGTCGTCGGGCATCGGGTGCTGCACCATCACGTCGTTGATCCCCGTCGCGTC
>JAZKSZ010000227.1:0-2884 GCA_036625795.1 Haloarculaceae archaeon | reverse complement strand
CGGCGCTCGAACTCCGACATCGCCGAGCCGTCCTCGGCGTGGCTGACGGCGTGTTCCATCAGCTCCACCAGCAGCTCGACAACCACCTCGTGGAGCCGGCGGGCGTCGAAGTCCGCGACCCACACCAGTGCGTACCCGACCTGGCCGTCCCCCGAGGTGTCGGCGCTGACCACCTGCTCGGGGAACTCCTCGACGACCATCCCCATGACGTGGGGCGTCGAGAACTCCTCGAAGTCGTCGGCGGTGTCGACGGTCGCCCGGAGGACGTCGACGATCGATTCGGGAACGAACCGCGCCAGGGGGTGGGCGTCCGTCACGACGGCGTGGTCGGCCCCGCAGCGACACTCGAACTCCCGGACTCCGATGTCGATGTCGCGGACGCTCATCGTTCGCCCGCAGGGGAGGTCGAGTGACTCGGCCGCGCCGCCGGGCACGCCGGGCTCTGCCATACCCCTCTTTCGGGCGTCGCGGGAATAAAGACCGCGGAACGGGCCGATGTCCGAGGCCCCTCGCGCGCGGGTTCTTGCCGGTCAGGGCCAGCCGTCGTGGCGTTCAGGGCCAGTCGTCACGGCCGCCGTCGTCAGCGTCGGTGGCCTGTGCGTCCGGCGGGTCCGGCTCGCCCAGGTCCCAGCCGGCTGCCTCCGCGGCCTCCTCCACGGCGAGGTACTCCCAGCCGGCCGCGCCGGCGAGTTCGCGGTCCTCGTCGGTGGTCCCGACGTAGACGTAGCGGTCGGTGCCGAACTGCTCTTTGACGTTCGCGAGGCTTTCCTCGCGGCCCCGCGGACCCGAGAAGAAGTCCTGGCGGATCCGGTGTTTGCGGGTGAAGTTCGTCACGACGTAGGTCGGCTTCTCGGAGATGACGCCGACGTACTCGCTCCACCGCCGGGCGTCGGTGAAGACGGCGTCGGGCTTCGCGAGCTCCTGGAGCGCCGTCAGGTCGAAGGCGAGCGTCATCTCGCCGCTCCCGTTCATGCCCCGGGATGGGTGGCGTCCGGAGAAAAGACCGTCGGTCTCAGCGCTCGCGGGCCTCGCGGGCCTCCTCGAGGCGGTCGGCCTCCTCGCGGGTCTCCTCGAGCGTGCGGGCGGCCCGTGCGTTCCGCTGTCCGTGGGCGTACAGCACGGAGACGTCGAGCCGCGAGCGCAGGAACCCGCCCTCGCTGTCGTCTCCCTCACCCTCGGCCCCGGCTCCAGCGCCGTTCCCGGCGGTGCTTGTCTCGTCCCCGCCGTCGCGGCCGTCCGCCGAGCCGTGGCGGTCGCTCGACCCGCGGACCCAGGTCAGCAGGCGACGGAGCATGCGTGACTGTACCGGCTGGCGGCGAAGAAGCGTTACTCGGCTTCGGCCTGTGGCGGCGCGTCGAGTTTGTCGATGTCGACGTTCTCCTCCAGGAGGACGTCCTTCTGGTCGGCGACCTCCCGCTCCTCGCGGATGAGCTGCTTGTAGGTCTGTTGCTGGGAGAGGTCGCCGATGAGGACGCCGCCGACGATCTTGCCGTCCTTGAACGCGAGGCGGCGCCACTCGCTGTCCGAGAACTTCCGTTCCGCGGAGTCGTCCCCGACCGTCGGGTGCCCGAAGGAGAGGAAGGGGAAATCGAAGTGGGTGATGGAGTAGGAGGAGACCCAGCGGAAGGCTTCCTCCTCGCTGTCAGCGACCATGTTCTTCGCCGCGACGGCGCCCTGCTCCTTGGCGGAGCCCCAGGAGCCGTTCTGGCCGTGTTCGCCCAGGATCGAATCGTAGAAGCGGGTGATGTCCCCGGCGGCGTAGATGTCCTCGACGCCGGTCTGCATGTACTCGTCGACGACGACGCCGTCGTCGGTCTCGATGCCGGTTCCGCGGAGCCACTCGGTGTTGAAATCGAGGCCGATAGCGACGCCACAGAACTCCCCCTCGTAGCGGTCGCCGTTGGGGTCGACCGCCCCCGTGACGCGTCCGTCGCCGTCGACCTCGAAGCGGTCGACGCCGGAGTCGAAGACGGGGGTGACGCCGTTTTCCTCCAGTGCGTCGTGGATGATCTCCGCGCCCTCCAGCGAGAGGGCGTAGCGCCACCAGCGGTTGCCCCGCATCAGGTAGTGGGCGTCGATGTCCTGGGCGGCACAGACCGCCGCGAGGTCGATCCCCAGCAGGCCGGCGCCCACGATGACACCGGTGTCGGCCGCGTCCGCGGCCTCGCGGATCCCCCGGGCGTCCTGGAAGGTCCAGAAGTGGTGGATACCGTCGGCGTCGGCGTTCTCGACCGGCAGCTGGGTGGGGGTCCCGCCGGTCGCGACCAGCAGCTTGTCGTACTCGTAGGTCTCGCCGGCGTGGGTCGTGAGCGTGTGGGCGTCGGGGTCGACGTCCGTCACGTAGGTGTTCAGCTCGAGGTCGATGTCGCGTTCGTCGTACCACTCGGGCTCGTGGATCGAGATCGGAGCCTCCGGGAGCTTCCCCTTGGCGAACTCCTTGATGAGAATGCGGTTGTAGAGGGCCTCGCCCTCGTCGGTGATGACGGTGACGTCCGCGTCGGGGTCCTCCTCGCGGACCGTCTCGGCCGCCGAGCTACCGGCGATCCCGTCGCCCACGATGACGTGCGACGTGGTCATGATGGGGAGTTTGCCCCGGTCCCTAATGTGGATTGCCATCTCGGGACTGCTTGCGACCCGCCGCGAGACGGACGCAGGACGGGGAATTGAAGCGTCTGGCGACCCTATCCGTTCGTGATGAAAATCCGCCAGAACGTCCGCCACTGGGCCGCGAAGAAGGCGCTGACCATGCCGGTCGTCGGCGAGTACACCAACGACAAGCTCGTCGACATCCACACGAGCGTCTTTCTCGACCGCGCCGACGAGGCCCGCCGCGAGGAGCGCCGGGCCCACCTCGACGACTTCTTCGACGCGACGATGGACACCT
>JAZKSZ010000020.1:0-17812 GCA_036625795.1 Haloarculaceae archaeon | reverse complement strand
ACCACTCCGGAGTGGAGGGCCGGCATCCCGACTGCAGCCGCGACTGCGGCGACCTCCCGGACGGCGAACATCGACTTCGTTTCCGCCGGTAACGTCGCACTGTACAGGAACGCGACGACGCCCATCGCGGCCAGCCCTAGCCCGACGAAAAAGATGCCAAACCCCGCGTAAACGTCGGTGGTCCGGTCCGGGTCGCCGATGTAGTCCCGGTAGTACGAGAGAAGCCTGCTCGTGTCGTTCGACGAGCCCATGGGTTTGTATGCTGGCTGGATTGTAATTACTGTTCTCCCCGCGGGTGTCGGTGGCGACGACGGCCGTCCCGCCGAGACGGCCGACCGACCCCGGCTACTTTTACCCTCTCCCCCTCGAAGTACGACCTGATCACCAGTGGCTCCAGCGTGTCCTCGCTGTGGCTCCGAACTCGCGACGCTTGCACTCGCAGGGACCGAGGCGGTCACGTGTGAAGCCTGTGGCTACGTCGGGGTCGAAGCGGACCACTCCGGCGAGCCGGCCACCGCCGAGAGCTGGGAGGAGGCGCTCGAGCGGTTCCAGAACAACGAATGACCATGCCAACGATCAGGATCACCGACGACCAGCACGACCGCATCGAGAGGCTCCGGGCGGAACTCTCTGAGCAGCAGACTGGCCCCTACGCCTCTGTCAACCCCGAGGACGTCCTCGCGTACCTGCTGGACCTCGCCGACGAGGTCGACGACCCCGAGCGACGGGTCGACCTCGACGAGTCCGAGCCGGCGACAGACGAGGGCGAGGGGACCCGACCGGCGTTCCCCCGGGACCACCTCGAACAGCAACTCGACGCCCGCAACCGGAAACACGCCGCCGACGACGCCGCCGAGATGGACCTGTACACCATCGCCGCGGAGTACGACATCGCGGGCCGCAGCAACATGACGAAAGCCGAACTCGTCGACGCCATCCTCGAGGAAGCCGAGCGGCTGTACACCGACCCGTTCCACTGGGTGGATATCGACTTTCAGGGTGCCGACCGGGACGTCGACAGCCCGGCGGTCGAAGACGACCCCGATACACAGGCGACCCGGGGCGACGCGACGGACACGACCCCCGACGAGACGGACGCCGAGGCCGACCGAGGGGACGGCGGGGGCGGGGACGGCCCGGACAAGCAGGACGACGCCGGGGGAGACCAGCTCACCGCGACGCTGAGTCTGCTCGAGACACACGACGACAAGTGGCGGCAGGCCGACGGCGACGCCCGATACGAGGTCGAACTGCCGGATGGAAGCATCGAGACCGCGCGCACCAAAGACGACGTCCGGGCGGTCCTGTTCAAGAACTACTGACTGTGGGACCCCTCGAACGCCTCAGGTCGTGGCTGGCCCGGCTCCTCGGAGGCAGGGACGAGTCCACGGACGAGACACAGGAGGGCAACGGCTCCGACGCACCGGAGGGTGGGGGTCTCGACCCATCGGGAGCGACCGAGACGCGAGCGACCGGACAGGACGACGCGGTCGAGGCGCTTCGCGAGACCCGCCGCGACCGGGATGGAGCGGGTGAACGGGACCCGGCCACGGACACGGACGACCGGCATCCGGCCACGGACACGGACACGGACGACCGGCATCCGGCCACGGACACGGGCGGCCGGGACGGCGGGTAGCTGTCGGTCCGGAGACCCGGCCGGCCCGGGCGGCCGGCACTCGCCGGTGTCGTGTCTCGACGGTGACCCGACTTCAGTTCGTCTTCGGGGACAGCCGCCGACCGGGTTAGTGGATTCAGGGCTCGATGAGGTCTTCGATGGCCCCGCCGGTCCCGGAGGCGACCCACCGCTCGACGACCTGTCCGTCCTCGAACCGGTACCAGGTGAGCCCGCTCTCCAGAGCGACGTCCTCGCCGGTCTCGGCGTGGGTCCCCGCCCAGGAGTACCGCGCGGCCACCTCGTCACCCTCGGCCATCACGGCCTCGATGGTGACCGTCAGGTCCGGGATGGCTGCCCAGACCGCCCGGTAGAACGCCGCCAGCTCTGCCAGGCCGTCGGCGTCCGCGCCGTGGAGGGTCAGGTCCTCGCTGTAGCTGTCGAGGTACTGCTCGCGGGTCTCGGGGTCGTTGTGGTGCTCGATTGACTCACGCAGGACGGCCACGTTGTCGGACTCGGACATACCGTCCCGTCCGGGCAGGGACACGTCAACCTACCGCCCCGGCCGCTACTGGGCCTGGCGGCCCCAGCGGTCGCCGACAGGATTAGGTGGCGAGGGCCCGCTCGGCCGGCCATGGAGGAGATCACCACCGACGAGGCACCGGCGAGCATCGGTCCCTACTCCCAGGCGATCCGGGACGGCGACACCGTCTACACCTCCGGCCAGGGCCCCATCGACCCGGAGACCGGCGAGGTCCTCGACGGCGACATCGCCGAGCAGACGGCGCTCACCCTGGAGAACATCGCGGCAGTCCTGGAAGCTGCGGGGACCTCGCTCGACAACGTCCTGAAGGCGACCGTCTACGTCGGCGATATGGAGGACTACGGCGCGGTCAACGACGCGTACGCGGAGTACATGAGCGAACCGTTCCCGGCCCGGAGCGCGGTCGAGGTCGGCGAGTTCCCCGTCGACGTCGGCGTCGAGATCGAGGTCGTCGCGACCGTCGAGTAGCACGGCCGAACGCCGGAGGCTATTTGCCCCGGTCGACGCTACCGGCGGGCATGCAACTCACAGACGCCGCGTGGGCGACCCGGCCCTACGGTGAGGTCGTCGACCTGGCGGAACGGGACGGCTCCGTCCTGGTCGTCCCCGTCGGCAGCCTCGAACAGCACGGCCACCACCTCCCGACGGCGACGGACACGCTGCTCGCCGACGCGGTCGCACACGAGGGCGCGTCCCGGACCGATGCGCCGGTCCTCGTCACGCCGCCGGTCTGGACCGGGCTCTCGCCACACCACATGCCCTTCGGCGGGACCGTCAGCCTCGACCGGGAGGACCTGGCGAGCCATCTCGAAGCCATCGCCGACGCCGCCCTCGAGAACGGTTTCGATTCCCTCCTGTTTCTCAACGGGCACGGCGGCAACGCCGCTCTCGTGGAGGCGGTTCGCGCCTCGGTCGGTGCCGACCACCCCGGCGCCGAGGTGTCGAGTCTCACCTACTTCGCGCTCGCGGAGGGGTTCGCCGACGAGATCCGCGACTCCGGGGTCGGCGGGGCGGGCCACGGTGGCGAGTTCGAGACTTCGTTGATGCTCCATCTTTACCCCGAGTTGGTCGACATGGAGCACGCAGAAGGGACGACGATGGACGAACACTACGACCTGGCCCGGCAGGACCTCTTCGTGAGCGGGCCGCTCGCGGTCTACCGGGAGTTCACCGAGTACTCCGAGTCGGGTGCCATCGGCGACCCCGACCTCGCGACCGCCGAGAAGGGCGCCGACCTGTTCGACCGCCTCTCGGACGAACTCGCAGGTCTGTACGGGGAGGTCCACGAGCACAACCGCGAGTGACGTCGCCGACGGCGCCGGAGTCCACGCCGACGCCGGAGCGCGAGCCAGCCGACAGGATGAATACCAGAGCGCGACCAGCGGGGGCATGGAGATCGCGAGCGTCGAGGCGACACCGGTCGAGGTCGACATCGAGCCGCTCTCGGAGCCCTACGGCGTCTCGCCGTACGTCGCGGGCTACACGACTTTCGAGGAGATCCTCCGGCTGGTGGTCCGGGTGGAGACCGTCGACGGGGTCGTCGGCTGGGGGGAGACGACGGTCGGCCCCGAACCGAATCTGGCGATGGCTGCCATCGAGCACGTCATCGCGCCGGAGCTGGTCGGCCGGCAGGTCTGGGAGCTCGAGTCCGTGCTCGACGCCTTCGAGTACCCCTACATCGACCTCACCCCCTACGTCGGCGGCGTCGAGATGGCGATGTGGGACGCCCTCGCCAAGGAGAAGGGCGCCCCGCTGCACCAGCTACTGGGCGGCAAGCGGACCGACGAGGTGCCCGTCGCGTACTGCCTGGGTATCACCGACCCCGAGGAGGCAGCCGCCCAAACCCGGTGGGCCCGCGAAGAGGGCTTCGAGGTGCTCAAGACCAAGGGCGGGCTGGACGTCGACCAGGACGTCGAACGGCTCACGGCGATGCACGAGGCCGTCGACGGCGACGTGAAGTTCCGGCTGGACGGCAACCAGACGATGAGCTTCGGGGAGGCCGTCGAGACCGGCGCCCGGCTGGAGGACGCGGGGGTCTACCTCCAGTACTTCGAGCAACCGCTCCGCGTGGACAACCTCGGGGGCTACAAGCGGCTGCGACAGCGGCTCCGTACGCCGGTCGGCGTCAACGAGGACGCCTACCACGACCGGAACCTCTTCGAGCTCGTCCGGGAGGACGCCATCGACGCGGCCGTGGTCGACATGATCCCCGTCGGCGGCCTCCTCCCCACGAAGAAGCTGATGGGCCTGCTCGACGAGGGAAACGTCTCGGTGGCCCACCACTCGAGTTTCGACCTGGGGATCAAGACCGCCGCGGTACTGCACTTCGTCGCGGCCTCCCCCGTGATGGACCTGCCGCCGGACCGGGTCAACTACGCGCTCGCCGACGACGTCGTCGAGGACCGCTTCGAGGTTTCCAACGGCGCCATGACTGTCCCTGACGGCCCCGGACTGGGTATCGATGTCTCCCGGGAGCGCGTCGAGGACCTCCGGGTCAGCGGCGGCGAGGGGATCACCTACGAGGTCTCGCTGTGATGCCCGCCGGGCGTGACCGTCCCCGTCACTTCAGTGTCACCGCGGTCCCGTAGGCGATCACCTCGGAACCGGCGTTGGCGATCGACGAGGTCTCCATGCGGACGTTGACCACGGCGTCGGCACCCATCGACCGGGCGTCCTCTTCCATCCGCGAGAGCGCCTCGTCGCGGGCCTTGGTCAGCAGCTCCGAATAGGCCTTCAACTCGCCACCCGCGAGATTGCGGATGCTCTGGGTGATGTCCCGCCCGACGTTGCGGGCCTCGACCGTGTTGCCCCGCGCGATGCCCAGCGTCTCGTCGACCTCCTCACCCGGGATCGTCTCGGTGTTGACCAGCTCCATAGCCGCTCTTCCGGGCGTGTTCACTTCAAGACACGGGCGGTCACCGGCCGCCGTGTTCCTGCTGACTGGTGCTCTGACACGCCGCTTCCAACCACCCTCGACCTGCCGGTGAGCGTATGTGTCACTAATACTTAAGCTGGGGGCCGGCGTAGCTCCGCGGGAACACCCATGTCAACCCCGGTTCGGCGCATTCTCCCGGTCCTCGTCATCGTTATCGCCCTCGCCGTCGTCCCTGCCACGGCGGGCGCACAGCAGGTCGGCGGGTCGGTCACCATCCCCCCCGGAACCACCCAGACCGGCGACATCTCGGTCGTCGGTGGAACGGTCGTGGTCGAGGGGACGCTGGACGGCAGCCTCGACGGCTTCGCCGGGTCGGTGCTGGTCACCGGAACCGTCACCGGTGACGTCGAGGTCGCGACGGGGTCGGTGACGATAAGCGGGACCGTCGAGGGCGACGTCGAGGCGGCGGCGGGCGCAGTGACGGTGACCGAGTCGGGCCGGGTCGGCGGGTCGCTCTCTGCCGGGGCCGGTGACGTCAGCATCGACGGGACCGTCGCCGGCGACGTCGCGGCCGGGGCCGACCGTTTCTCGCTCGGCCCCACCGCCCGGGTCGGCGGCAACGTCAGATACGACGCCGAGACCGTCGAGATCGCCGACGGCGCGTCCGTCGGCGGCACCACCGAACGTGTCGACGGTGTCGACGTGGCCGTCGACGTCCCGTTCGCCGGGAACATCGACCTCGGCGACTCGCTGGTCCCGGCTCCGGTCGGCTTCCTGGCCGCATTCCTCGCCAACGCGCTCCTGGGGGCGGCGCTTCTGTTCGGCGCGCCGGCGTTCGCTCGCCGCGTGACCGACACCGGCACCGCCCGTCCGGCCGCGAGCGCGGGCGCCGGACTCGCGACGCTCGTTGGCGTGCCCGTGGCCCTCGTGGTCGTCGCTATCACTATCGTCGGGATCCCGCTGAGCTTCGCGGGCTTCCTCGTCTACATTCCGCTCCTGTGGGTCGGGTTCGTCTACGGGGCACTGCTGACCGGCACCTGGGTGCTCGGGCTGGCGGGCTACGACTCGCTGTGGGGTGGACTCGCTGTCGGGCTGGCACTCCCGGCGCTGGTCTCGCTGGTCGGGGTGAGTTGGGTGGTCGACCTCGCGTACCTGCTGCTCGGGCTCGGCGCGCTCGCGCTGTCGGCGCTTGCGCTCCGCCGCGGCGACCGGCCGCTCGGCGGCGAGGGCGAGCATCGCGAGGACGAACCGGCCGAGCGGCCGGCCGGAAGCGACCCGGCCTGAGGCTCGGTCGGGGCCGGGGAAGTTTCATTTCGGTCCGACGCCTGGCCGACCCATGGACGTGCAACTCGATGCAGTCCCGATGACGCGGACGGGGCTGCAGGTCAGCGAGATCGCCTTCGGCACGTGGCGCTTCGCCCGCGAGACCGACGAGGGGCGGCTGGAGGTCGACCGGGAGACTGCTGCCGACCTGCTCGACACCTACGCGGCCGCCGGCGGCCGCTTCATCGACACCGCCGACGTCTACGGCGACGGCGAGAGCGAGCGCTGGATCGGCAAGTGGCTCCGCGGGCGCGACCGCGACGAGTTCGTCGTCGCCTCGAAGGTCTACTTCCCCACCGGCGACGACCCCAACGCCGGCGGCCTCAACCGCAAGCACATCCGCCGCCAGGTGCAGTACAGCCTCGAGCGCCTCCGGACGGACTACCTCGACATCCTCTACATCCACCGCTGGGACGAGGAGACGCCAGCACGGGAGCTGATGCGCTCGCTCAACGCCCTCGTCGAGGAGGGGAAGGTCCACCACCTCGGCGCCTCGACGCTGGCTCCCAACGCCTGGCGGATCGCCCGCGCCAACGGGATCGCCTACCGCGAGGGCCTCGAGCAGTTCTCGGTCACGCAACCGCGCTACAACGTCGTCAACCGGGAGATCGAGGGTGAGTACCTGGACTTCTGTCGCGAGCGGGGCCTCGATGTCGCCTCCTGGAGCCCGCTCGCCCAGGGCTTTCTCACCGGCAAGTACGAGCGCGACGGCGACCTCCCGGAGGACGCCACAGCCTCCGACACCACCGGCTGGGAGGACCGGTACCTGACCGCGGAGAACTTCGACGCGCTCGACGTTCTCCGGACGGTCGCGGAGGAGGTCGGCGCAACGCCGGCGCAGGTGGCCATCGCCTGGCAGCTCGAACACCCGCTGGTCACCGCCCCCATCGTCGGTGCCCGAACCGTCGAGCAACTCGAGGAGAACCTCCGGGCCGCGACCGTCGACCTGAGCGACGACCAGTTCGACCGGCTCTCCGAGGCGAAGGCCGGTCCCTTCGAGGACCTCCTGTGACTCCGATGCGCCTCGACACTGCGGTCGAGCGGGTGACCTGCCCCGTTGCCGACGACTTCACCATCTCCCGGGGAACGACCGAGACCGCGACGACGGTCGTCGTCTCCCTCTCCGAGGGCGACCACACGGGGGTCGGCGGCGTCGCGCCCGCGGCTTACTACGACGAGACGCCCGACTCGGTCGAGTCGACCCTCCCTGACCTGCTGGCGGCCGTCGAGGACGTCGGCGACCCCCACGCACAGCAGGCCATCGCACGCCGGCTGGCAGACCGCGCGCCGGACGCTGCGGCGGCCCGCGCGGCCGTCTCGGGGGCCGTCCACGACCTCGCCGGCAAACTCGCCCGCGAGCCGGGCTACCGCCGGTGGGGACTGGACCCCGGCGCCGCGCCGCCGACGTCCTACACCGTCGGGATCGCAAACCCCGACGAGATGGCCGACCGCGCCGCCCGCGCCAGCGATGCGGGTTTCGAGGTGCTGAAGGTGAAGGTCGGCACCGAGGACGACCGCGCTCGCGTCCGCGCAGTGCGGGAGGCCGCGCCCGATACCCGCCTGCGCGTCGACGCCAACGAGGCGTGGGAGCCCGACCGGGCCGTCGAGATGGCAGCGTGGCTGGCCGACCAGGGTGTGGAGTTCCTCGAACAGCCCTGCCCGACGGTGGCGGGGCTCCGGGAGGTGCGCGAGGCTGGCCACCTCCCCGTGGCGGCCGACGAGTCCTGCGTGACTGCGGCGGACGTGCCCACGGTCGCGGACGCGGTCGACATCGTCGTCACGAAACTCGGCAAGTGCGGGGGGCTGCGGCCGGCCGCGAGACAGGTCGCGGCCGCGAACGCCCACGGCCTGGAGGTCATGGTCGGCTGTATGGTGGCCAGCGACGCGGCCATCGCGCCGGCCTGTCACCTCGCGCCGCTGTGTGACTACGCCGACCTCGACGGCGCGCTCCTGCTGGCGGAGGACCCATACGAGGGTGTCCCCGTCGAGGACGGCCGGATGGACCTGCAGGCGGTCGAGGCGGGGACCGGCGTGCGGCCTGCGGAGTAACGCCGCCCGGCTCCAGCCACAGTCACGCGCAGCGCGGGACCGCCGCGTACAAGCCTCCCGCGCCCTCCGGCCCGGCATGGGCATCGACGAACTCGACATCGACCCCGAGCGGTTCTTGCAGGACGTGGAGATGCGCGTCGGGACCGTCCGCTCCGCCGAGGCGTTCCCCGAGGCACGGAAGGACGTCTACAAACTGGAGGTCGACTTCGGCGAGGAAGTCCGGCAGTCGGCGGCGGGACTGACCGACAACTACAGCCGGGCCGACCTGGAGGGGCGGCAGGTCGTCGCGGTCGTCAATCTCGGGACGGTGAGTATCGCGGGCTTCGAGAGTCAGTGCCTCGTGGTCGGGGTCGACGACGCCGACGGCGATGTCGTCCACCTCCAGCCCGAGCGGCCCGTGCCCGACGGGAGCCGGGTCTACTGACACGCGACCGATGCCACTGGCCGCTACAGCCACGCCGCGAAGGTCTCGGTCTCGCGGCTCAGCCGGACGTACTCCCGCTGCATGCCCGTGATGGCGTCGGCGATGTCGGCGCCGTCGGCCAGCCGCTCGCGGACAGCCTGCTTCTTCCAGTCGCTGGGCGCCATCGCGGCGTACCGGCGGGCCTCGATGGGTTCGAGGTAGCACTCGATGTCGTCCTCGTCGAGGCCGGCCTCCCGGAGCCCGCGGCGGGCGTGGGCGAACACCTCGTCGAATATCAGGTCGGGGTCGCGGGTCCGCTCGCCGCCGGCGGTCACCCAGGCCAGGTCGGCCCGGATCCCGTCGCTGACGGCGTTGTAGAACGACTCCTCGGCGGCCGCCCAGGGGAGGTCGGCGATGGGGTGGTCGGCGGCGACGAGCCCGCGGACCAGCCCCGCGGTGAGCGCCTGCATCCCGACGACGTCCCTGACGGTCGGCTGTGTGGGGATGGGGCGGTACTCGATGCGTAGCGAGCGCTCGTCGCCACCGCCGACGGGCTGGCCGCCCGCCACGCAGCGGAGCCACCGCCAGTACGTCGAGCGCTTGTGGGCGAACTCCCAGAGGTCGTCCTCCAGGCTCGTCCGCTCGCGGTCCTCCAGCCACTCCCGCAGGAACGGGGCGACGAGGTCGTCGGCGACCACCCGGTCGGCGGTCTCCGCCGCGTCGGTGATGTCCGCCGGGACGCGGACCTTCGGAGCGGGGGTGTGGTTGACAGACTGCTCGAACACCTCTATCCGGAGTTCGTGGGGGGTCTCCGCGACCAGCGTCTCCGGATCCCCGACGTCGGTGTACAGGTCCGGCGGGAGAAACGGGGAGTTGGCCGACAGCGCGAGCACGGGTCCGAGCGTGCGGATGGCGGCGTTGTAGTACGCGGGAAAAGCCCCGGCGTCGGGCACCTGAATGTGGGGCTGGATCGACGTGGCCAGCGACTCGAAGAGGATGCTCGGAAACGTCGTGTCGGTGCCGGGAACAACGAAGGGGAGGTCGCCGCCGGCCGACGCCCTGATGTCGGCGTCGATGGCGAGATACCGGGGGTCCGGGCGCATGTTCTCGGGGACGGCGACCGGTTCGTCCGTCCCGCTGTCCGCGTCGTCGCTGGACCCGTCACCGCGGGTCGCCTCCAGATACATCCGGCTACCTTCCGCCGGCGGAACCGTCCACATCGCGTCCAGCACCAGCTCCAGCCCGGCGTCATCGGCTTCCTGGCGGGCCTGCTGGGTCCGCTCGCGGATCTCCTCGGCCTGGGCGGCCAGCCCTGCCGCGTCGAAGGGGTCGGGGTCGGTGTTGAGTTCGGCGTTGTGCACCCCCAGTTCCTTGTTCGCCGCCCCCTCGAAGACCCGGTCGGGCAGCGGCGCAAGCCGGCCCCCGTCGTCGACGGCGTAGACCTCCATCTCCAGCCCGACCGCGAAGCCCGGGCTGTCGAACTCGCCGGTCGCGATGGCCTCCTTCAGGGCTGTGGCCTGTGTCTCGACGCGGTCGGCGAACTCCGCGGCGGCCGTCTCGGTCAGGGACTCCGCGACGAGTGCCAGGTCGACCTCAGCCACGGCCGCTCGCTCCTCCTGCCCCGGAGCAGCGTGACCGGCCGGGCGCATACGGATCCATACCAGGGGGTCGGTCCGGGGGAGTAAAAGTGTACCAGTCTGTCAGTGGCAGTCCGCCAGTAGAGCAGCCAGTCCGTCAGTAGACGGCCTCGCGGACCGCCTCGGCCAGCGTCTCGAACTGCGCGAGGTAGGCGCGGCGCTCCGCGCGCAGGTCGGCGAGTTCGGCAGTGAAGTCGTCGTAGTGGTCGGGCGGATACAGTTCATCGACGGGGACACCGGGCACGTCCTCGGGCACCTCGAAGCCGAAGCGGTCGTCGGGCCGCCAGGCGACCTCGCCGCGGGCGACGCTGGTGAGGATGTTGACCGAGTCCTCGACGCCGATGTCCGCCTCGTCGGGGCCGACGTGGCCGGTGTTGATCAGGAACGTCTCGATGTCGTTGTCCCGGACGAGTTCGTAGAAGCGGTTGCCCTCCTCGCCCTCCGGGCCGACGATGAAGGGATTGGTGCCGACCACGCGGATGGCCTCGCCGGCGGCGTCGGGGTCGCCGGCGCTGGTCTGGATCGACTCTCCGAGCATAAAGGCGACCGCGGCCTGGCGGTCGTCCAGCCGCGCAACTGGCGGCATGAGGGGGTTGCGCGTGATGAAAAAGAGCTGGTCCAGCTCTGCGAGGTCGATGTCCGCGCCCGCGCTGTCCAGGCACGCCCGCCGGATGACCGCCCGGCCATTGGTTGTGAGCGAGCCGTCGTCGAAGTCGACGCTGCCGTCCGGGCCGACGTCGACGTTCTCGAAGACTGCCGACTCGTCGGTGGCGGCGTCGTAGAGGGCGGGCTGTTCCTCGCGGTCGAGCCCGATGGTCTTGATGTACAGCCCCGCGCCCTCGCTGCCGGCCACGGTCCCGTCCGGAAGCAGGGCACAGACGTCGTCCTGGAGCATCTCCGCGCCCTCGGGGTCCTCCAGCCAGCAGCGGTGGCCGGTCAGCGTCGACTTGCCGGTCGCCGACAGCCCGAGGAAGGCCTGCCCGACCGTCGTCAGGCCGTCGTCACCCTTCCCCTCGTCGTCGCCGTCGTCGGTCTCGTGGTCGATGAACAGCCGCTTCGTGCCGGCGTGGATACCCAGTCCGCCGAGCTGTTTCGCGCGATACATGTACAGCCGGAGGAAGGACTTCTTCGCCTCGCCGGTGTAGTCACTGCCGAGCACGAATGTCAGTCCGGCTTCGGGGAGCACGCGGATCAGCCGGTTGTCCCAGTCGGGCAGCTGGAGGGTCCGGAAGTCCGGCTCGGTGCCCTCGGGGGCTGGTTCCATGAGCTTCCCCCAGGCCAGGGCGACCCGGGCGAACTCGCGGGGGATGAACAGCCGACAGACGAAGGACGTCTCGGGGTGGCGGCCGACCTGCCGGTCGAGACAGAGCAGGTCGCGCTCGCCTGCCGCGTCCAGCGCCGCGTCGATGGCGCCCCAGTCCTCGTCGTCGAACTCGTGGTCGACGAGGTTCTTCGTGCGGTCGGCGCTGCGGGACTTCTGCTCGCTGACGTACGCGGGGCTCCCGAACTCCGTGGTCGTCTCGTCGGGCTCGGCGAACTCGCGGAGTTCGGCGAGCGACGGCTCGTACGTCACGCTCGGTGCGGCCGCCGGGTCGGGAAACTCCTCGTGTAGTCCCGCCCCCTCCGCCCGTTGACGCGCCATGTACACTTCACAGTCCAGCAGTCCGAATAAAGCTATGGAATCGGTCGCCCCGTGAGCCGTGCTCGCACGTTGTCTCCAGCTTGTCTGCGCTCGTCTCACTGCACCTACCACCTGTCCGTCAGGTGGGTGACGGCCGGGTCACGGCCCGCTTTTGTCCCTCGCGGACGGAGGGGGAATATGCACGCACGTCAGCCGACAGCAGACGCGGGGCGACGATGACCGCCGGGCCACACGCCGGCCAGCCCGTGCGGACGGCGGGGGCCGACCCCGCCGATGCTCGTGCCGCGATGGTCCTCTGTCACGGCCGCGGCGCGCGGGCGGGGTCGATGCTCGACATCGCCCGCCAGGTCGACGTCGACGGCGTCGCCTACCTCGCCCCGCAGGCCGCCCGCGGCACCTGGTACCCCAACTCCTTCATGGCGCCTATCGACTCGAACGAGCCACACCTCACCTCGGCGCTCGCGACGGTCGGCCGGACGGTCGAGCGGCTGACAGACGCGGGCGTCCCGCAGGAACGGGTCGCGGTCGGAGGCTTCTCGCAGGGAGCCTGTCTCGCCACCGAGTACGTGGCGCGTAACCCGACACGCTACGGCGGTATCGTCGCCCTCTCGGGCGGGCTGATCGGTCCCGAGGGAACCGACTTCGAGTACGACGGGACACTGGGCGGGACACCCGCCTTCCTGGGCTGTAGCGACGTCGACCCCCACATCCCGGTCGAACGCGTCCACGAGACCGCCGACGCCCTGGACGCGCTCGGCGCCGACGTGACCGCGGAGGTCTACGAGGGGATGGGCCACACGGTCGTCCCCGACGAGCTCGCACGCGTTCGCGACCTCGTCGCGGGCATGGTCGACTGACCGACGCGAGCGGGCCGACGGTTCCGGCTCCCTGCGATCCAGGCTCTCGCCGGCCGGTCGGTGGACCCGAACAGTCATTTCGGTACAGCCGTACTAGTTGCCATGAGTCAGGGACGCAGCCCGCCCAGCCCGCCCGAGGCCGGCATCGTCAACGCCCTGCGCTTCGCGCGCAGCCCGCTTCGCTTCGTGGAGGGGATCCAGTCGCGGTACGCGGACCTCGCGGCCGTGGAGGTCCCCACCGGTCCCTCTATCGTCGTCGTGACGAACCCCGACCTCTGCCACGAGGCGATGGACCGCGTGGACGATTTCACCCGTCTGCCCGCCTCCGGCGCCGCGGCGCTCATCTCGGAGAACGGGCTCGTCCAGACCGAGGGCGACCTCTGGCGCGACCAGCGCGATGCGATCTCGCCGGGCTTTGGCAGCGGCCCGCTACAGACCTACGTCGACGCCGTCGGCGAGCAGGCGGCGCGGCTCCGCGACGAGTGGGACGACGCGGTCACGGCCGGCGAGCCCGACCGCGACCTCCACCGCGACATGACGAGCGTGACCGTCAGGGGGGCCACGCAGGCCCTGTTCGGCGTCGACATCGGTCCCGACCGTGCCCGCGAACTCCACGAGCTAATGAAACAGGCGGCCGTCGAGTTCGAGATCTCGGCGACGACGGTCACCCCGGAGTGGTTCCCCCAGCGGCTGTCCGAGGAGACCGAGGAAATGGCAGCGAGCCTGCGACGGATGGGCGAGGAGATCATCGAGACCAAACGCGCGGGGCGCGACCCCGACGCTCCGCCGAGCGACATGCTCGATTTCCTGATGCTGGCCGAGGAGTCCGGCGACCGCGACTACCCCGAGAACCACCTCCGCGACCAGGTTGTCTCCTTCCTGATCGCCGGCCACGAGACGACGGCGCTGGGGACGACCTACACCCAGACGCTGCTGTCCTGGCACCCGGAGGTCCGCGACCGCGTTCGCGCGGAGGCTCGCGAGGTCATCGGCGACGACGAGCCCGGCTACGAACACGCGTCCGACCTCACCTACACGGGGAAGGTCTTCACCGAGGCGCTGCGGCTCTACCCGCCGGCCTGGTCCGTCTTCCGGCAGGCCGATGGCGACCAGGTGCTCGGGGGGTACCACCTTCCCGATGGCGCGCTGGTCCTGCTACCGCAGTGGTCGGTCCACCGGGACGGCCGCTACTTCCAGAACCCCCGGGAGTTCGACCCCTCGCGGTGGGACGACCGCGACCCGGGCGACCGGAGTCCGTACTTCGCCTTCGCCAGCGGCCCCCACTCCTGTATCGGCCGCGGGTTCGCGGTCAACGGCGCCCGGGTCGCGCTGGCGACGCTGGTCAAGGACTTCGACGTCGACGTTCCGGACGACCAGCTGTCGAACCTGGCGGTGACGCCGACGCTCCGGCCGGGGAACGGCGTCGACGCGACGCTCTCGCAGACCGAGTAGTCCCCTGCAGGTTCTGTCCGCCGCGCCCAGTCCCCCCACAGCTATAGGTCCGGCGCACTCAGGTGATCGCGTGTCAGACGCCGCCTTCATGCCGGGATTCCGCTCGCTGGATACCCAGGTCGAGGACTATCAACTACCCGTCGAGGGCTCGATCCCGGAGTGGCTGTCGGGCTCGCTGGTCCGGAACGGACCCGGAAAGTTCGACGCCGGGGACCAGCGGCTGACCCACTGGTTCGACGGGCTGGCGATGCTCCGGAAGTACGACTTCGACGGTGGCGGGGTCCGGTACACCAACCGCTTCCTCCGGACGGAGGCCTACGCCGACGCAGAGGCCGGGAAGGCGACCGGCCAGTTCGGGACCGACGAGCGCGGCCTGCGGAAGATCCTGGGGTGGCTGCGCCGGCTCGGTCCCCCGGAGCCGACCGACAACGCAAACGTCCACGTCGCCCGGATCGGCGGCGAGCACGTCGCGCTGACGGAGGTTCCGCGGTGGGTGCGCTTCGACCCCGACAGCCTCGACAGCCACGGCGACTTTGCCTTCGAGGACGACCTCGACCTCGATATGACGACGGCCCACCTCAGCGAGGACCCCCACACCGGCGACCTCTTCGGCTTCGGGCTCACCTTCGGCCGGACCCACGAGTACCACGTCTACCGCATCCCGCGGGGCGAGCGCCGCCGCGAGCGCCTCGCCTCGATACCGACCGACGAGCCGGCCTACATCCACGACTGCGCGGTCACCGCCGACCACGTGGTCCTCGTGGAGACGCCGCTGCGGATCGCCATCCTCCGGGCGCTCTCGCCGTTCACCGAGGGCTTTTTCGACATGCTCGACTGGCGCCCCGAGACCGGGACGCGCGTTCTCCTGGTCGACCGCGACACCGGCGATGTGCGTGCGGTCGAGGCGCCGAACGCCTTCACGTTCCACGCGGTCAACGCCTACGAGGACGGTCCGGAGACGGTCGTCGACCTCGTGGACTTCGAGGACGACGCTATCGTGGATGCGCTCACTCTCGAGACGCTCGAAGCCGAGGGGTTTCCCGGCGTGCCTGCGGGCCGGCTGGCCCGCTACCGGATCGACCCCGACGGGGACGACGGAACCGGCGCCGGGAACGACGGCAGCGCTGGCGGGGCGGTCACCCGCGAGCGACTCTACGACGGCGGGATGGAACTCCCGACGGTCCCCCGAGCCGTGCGGGCCCGCGAGCACCGCTACGCCTACGGACAGGCGACCGACCGCGAGGGCGCTAACGGGCTCGTCAAGGTCGACACCGAGACCGGGAGTGCCCGCGAGTGGTGGGAACGCGGCGTGTACGTCGAGGAACCCCGCGTGGTCCGCCATCCCGACGCCGGGGACCCCGTGGACGGCGACGGCAGCGCCGACGAGGACCGCGGTGTCGTGCTCGCGCCCGCGCTGGATGTCGACGCCGAACGCTCGATGTTGCTGGTCTTCGACGCCCGCACGCTCGAAGAACTGGCCCGGGCCCGCCTCCCGCATCACCACCCCTTCGGCTTCCACGGGCGCTTCTTCCCGGACTGACCGGCAACCGACGGCCGGCGACCGCCGTCGGCCCGCCGCGGCACCGGCACCCCACGGTCACCGGTAGGCCGCGATGTCGGGGCCGTCGAGCCGTCCCGTTCCCTCGTCCCCCGTCTCCTCCCCGACGGCACAGGCGTAGACGGCCTGGCCGACAGTTTCGACCGACAGGGGACGGTCCGTGCCGAACTGCCGGGCGACGACCTCGAAGCGGCCGACGGCGGCGAGCAGGCGGTTCAAGAGGGTCGGGAAGTGTGGCTGGTCGGGGCCGTAGACGGGGCCGGGTCGGAGGACGACCGTCTCCAGCTCGAGGTCCGCGAGAGCGGCCTCCGCGCGCCGTTTCGCCTCGATGTACGCGTCCCGAACCGTCGGCGGCGTCGTCGAGGAGGAGACGTAGACGAAGCGGTCGACGCCGGCGCGCTCGGCCTCGAGCGCAACCAGGATGCCGGCGTCGCCGTTGACCCGCTCGAAGGTCACGCCCTGCTCCGGATACTCTTCGATGATCCCGATGGAGTGGACGGCGGTGTCGACGCCCGCCAGGTGCTCGCGATACTCGTGAGGGGCGAAGACGTCGGCCGCGACCCACGAAACCTCGCCAGCCCAGTCCCCGCGGTGCTCGGGGCCGGGCGGGCCGCTGCGGGCGACGCTGGTCACCTCGTGCCCCGCCTCGACTGCCCGCCGGCAGACCTGTCGCCCGATGAAGCCGTTGCCGCCGGCCACCAGAAGGTGCATACCGGGGGTTGGTTCCGAGGGGCAAAACGGCGGTGTTTCGGGCAGGGGCGACCGAACCGTTTTGAGCGTCCAGCCCTACCTACTGGTATGCCTTGCTGCAAGCGTTCCGAGGACAAGTACGCGAAACGCGGCGCGTCGGTCGGCGCCAGTGTCGGCGCCGCCCTGGGCAGCCGGCTGGGTCCCTTCGGTGCTGGCATCGGCGCCGGCTTCGGCGGGGCGACGGGGTATCTCGCCGGGACTGCCCGCGACACGCTCGGCCCCTGAACCGCACTCTCACGGCGTCTGCTCGGCCCGCTCTGCAAGTTCCGAAAGCGACGCGGCCGCCCGCAGGTCGCCAACCGTGTGGTACCACGCCCCCCGGACGCCAGTGACATCGTTGACCACCGGGTCGTCGAGCGCGACCAGGTCGCCGAGGTGGAAGACGACCACCTCGCGCTCGTCTGAGAAGGGCTCGACGAGTTCCGCCCAGTCGTCGCCGTCCATCACCGCCGCCTCGCTGCCGGCCTCCGCGGCGCGCTCGCGGGTGCGGTCCTCGACGGAAGCGTAGTGGGTGACGGCGGAGGTGGGTGCGGTCCGGTAAAAGGCCATGTAGCCGAACTCGCGGTCGACCCGGGGGTACGACCGGGGACAGGGATAGAACCCCTCGCGACAGCGCTGGAACGTCCCGGTCTGCGTGGCGACCGTGCAGACCTCGGCGTCCGCGGGCGCGTCGTCAGGTGCGTCGTCTGTCTCGCCGAAGGTCCCCAGGTCGGCGTTGCCTGGCATCGACGGCAGTACGGCAGCCAGCCACAAGTCGGTTCCGTGGGACCCGCCACACAGCCGCCGAGCGGTTTTTTTCCTCGCAGTCGCTATCGGAGGCCGTGTCAGACCCGGATCCGTACGACCACTACCGACCCGCCGACGCCGACTACCCGGCGGGGGTCTACCGCGTCGTCGGGACAGGAACGGAAGACGGCAACATCCGGCTGTTGGAGGTGGCAGACGCCGATGGCCGCCGCGTGACCACCGGCCGCGTCGTGGCCGTCCCCCCCGAGGACCTGGCGGGGTTCGAGCCTGCCGAGAACCCCGACGCCGGGTTCCGGCCGATGCAACTCGTCGAGGGGTTCGTCGAGGAGCTCCGGATGCTGGTCGACTGGCTGCGGCGGT
>JAZKSZ010000226.1:0-2942 GCA_036625795.1 Haloarculaceae archaeon | reverse complement strand
CCGGCCACGCCCGGTATCCCGGCGAGATCTACAAGACGCCGCGGCCGTGGGCCGAACAGGTCTACGACGTCGTCCACTGGGCGGAGTTCGAGGAGGGGGGTCACTTCGCCGCGATGGAAGTACCGGAGGTGTTCGTCGACGACCTGCGGGAGTGGCTGCGCGTGGTCTGAAGTGGGCGGCTGCGCGCCGCCCGAGCGCGAGCGGCGCGGGTCGTAGTGGTGCTGCCCGGATTACCGCATCGAGGCGACGACCTCGCGGACCTGCTCGCCGTCGGCCTCGACGTGGCCGCCGTGGTAGCAGAGGATCTCCTGGGTCTCCATTTCTGCGAGCCGCTCCGCCGAGTCGAGTGCCTCGTCCATCTCCGGGGTGAACTCCTCGCTGGGTCCTTGGAGGCCGGACTCGTCGGCGGTCAGCGCGTCGGCCGCGAGCAGCGTCCTCGGGTCGGGGAAATAAAGCGAGACGTGCCCCGGCGCGTGGCCGGGCGTGAAGAGGACGTCCATCGGGCCGGCTGCGGTCCGGAACCGGACGCCGTCGACGAGTTCGACGTCCACGTCGACGGGCTCGTAGCGCTGGTCCTCGGGACTCTTGATAGGGTGTTTTCGGCCGTCGACGTAGGGCGCACACTCGGGGTGGGCGTAGACGACGGCCCCGGTCCGGTCGACCAGTTCCGCCAGCGCGCCCGCGTGGTCGCCGTCCTGGTGGGTGATAAGCGCCGCGCGGACGTCCTCCAGAGCCAGCCCCGCGTCGGCAAGCCCCGCCTCGAGCTGGTCGAGTTCGCCCGGGTAGCCGACGTCGACCAGCACGACGCCGGTCGGCGTCTCGACGGCCGCGGGATGGATGGTGACGGTGCGTTCGCCCTGCTCGACGGTCTGTGCGAGGTCGTGAACGCCGTGGGGGAGTGCCATATCGGGTCGAGGGGCGACGCCGACAAAACAACCGGGGGTCACCGGGCCTGTGGCTCGTCCCGGGCGTACCCGAGTCCGTCCCCCGACCGGCCACGGTGGGTTGAAGGAGCCGGGGATCGCAGGGAGGGTATGACACTCGACGACGAAGTCATCATCGTGACGGGCGCGAGCCGCGGGCTCGGAAAGTCGATGGTCGAGCGCTTCTCGGCGGAGGGCGCAAGCGTCGTGCTCACCGCCCGCGACGAGGAGCGACTGGAGGCGGTCGCGGCGGACCTCCCGACGGACTCGCTGGTCGTCCCCGCTGACGTCCGGGATGCCGACGACGTAGCGCGGGTCGTCGAGGAAACCGTCGACAGGTTCGGCCGGGTGGACACGCTCGTGAACAACGCCGGCGTGAGCATCCTCGGGATGCAGGACGACCGGAAGTTCATCCAGGACGTCAGCGAAGCGGAGTACGACACGGTCCTGGAGGTGAACCTCAAGGGTGTGTTCCTGTTCACCCGCGAGGTCCTCCCGCACATGTACGAGCAGGGCCGGGGGAACGTCATCAACATCTCCTCGGGGCTCGGCCGGCGGGCCATCGCCGGCGCGGGCTGTTACGTCGCCTCGAAGTGGGGGCTGGAGGGGTTCACCCGCGTGACCGCCCTCGAAGGGGAGGGACGGGGCGTCAACGCCAACGCGCTGGACCCCGGCGGGCGTGTCAACACCGACATCTGGGCTCACCTTCCCGACGAGGAGCGCCAGCAGATCCTCCAGCCGGACGTCATGGACGAGGCGGCGGTCCTGCTCGCGGCCCAGGGACCCGACGGCGTCTCCGGGGAGTCGATGACCGCCGAGGAGTGGGAACGACACTTCGCGTAGGGCCCGTCCCGGGGGCGCGGGACTCCCGAAGCGCGCGGCGTGATAGCCCGGAACAGGGCGCCAGCGGCCGACAAAGCCTTGAAAACCTTGATATGACGCCCCGCCGTGGAGCCGCTCATGGATGTAAAGACGGTCGACGAGACGTCCTTCTCCTACCGGAAAGTGCTCATCTACTTTCTGATCACGGTAGGCATCTGCGCGGTCGTCATCGCGCCGGTGTTCGTCTCCCAGCCCTACGGCCGGTTGCTGAACACGGTCATGCTGGTCGCCCTGTTCGGGCTCGTCATCAGAACCGTCGTCTCCTCGGTGCTCACCTTCGCTCGTGTCGACAGACCGGACCTCCCCGAGGACGCCGACCTGCCCGACGTCAGCGTCGTCATCCCCGCGTACAACGAGGCCCCGGTGCTCGAGGGGACCATCGAGGCCTGCCGAGGTCTCGACTATCCCGAGGAGAAACTCGAGGTGGTCCTCTGCTACGAGGCCGCCTCCGTCGACGGGACCTGTGAGATCGCCGAGCGGCTGGCCGCCGAGGACGACATCACGAAGGCGGTCGAGCGCGACGAGCCCGGCGGCGGCAAGGCAAAGGCGACCAACTACGCGTTGCAGTACGCCAACGGCGACGTCATCGCTAGCATCGACGCCGACCACGAGTTCGAGCCACGCGCCGTCCGGCGGGCGGTCGCGTGGTTCCTGGACGACGAGGATACCTGGTGTGTCAAGGGCCGGTGTTACGGCCGGAACCCGACCGACTCGGTGATCGCCCTCCACGCCACCGTCGAGCGCCACATCGCCGAGAAAGGCGAGATAGCCGCCCGCGAGCTGTACGACGGCTACACCTTCTTCGGCGGCGGGCAGGCCTTCTTCCGGGCGGAGCTGTTCGAGGAGATCGGCCTCTTCGACGAGCAGATCATGGTCGAGGACATCGACATGTCCTCGAAGATCCACGAGGCCGGGAAGGACCTGCACGTCGACCCGTCGGTGATCACCTACGAGGAGAATCCGGCGACGCTCGATGCGTGGTGGAGCCAGCGCAAGCGGTGGGCCCGCGGGTGGATGCAGGTGACGAACCGCTACCTCTCGCGGGTGCCGAGCACGTCGACGCTCTCGCTCGGGCAGCGCCTCGACGGCATCTACACCATGATGTACGCAGTCGTGCCCGCGCTGCTCGTGCTCGCC
>JAZKSZ010000225.1:0-2967 GCA_036625795.1 Haloarculaceae archaeon | reverse complement strand
TTGACCTGCATGGCCTCGCCGTGCATCCCGGTTCGGCCCACGACCTCGATGACCTCCGCCGGCGTGGAACCGCCACCGCCCTCATCCGCGGTGTCCTCTGTACTCATCTAGATCACCGGAGTTCGTCGACCTTGTCGGCGATGTCCTGGACGTCCTCGCTGGCCTCGCCGGCGTCGGTGATGGCCGCGGCGGCGCTGCCGACCTCGAGGCCGGCGGCGTGGCCGATATCGTCCTGTGTGCCGACGAAGACGTAGGGGATGTCCTTCTCGGCGGACAGCTCGGGGAGGTGCATCACGACCTCCTCGGGCTGGACGTCCTCGGCGACGTAGACCAGCACGGCGTTGCCGCGCTCGACGGCCTTCGTCGTCTCGTTCGTTCCTTTCTTTACTCGTCCCGTGTCCCGGGCGACCTCGAGGGCTTCGAGCGCGTCCTCCTCGAGGTCTGCCGGGACGTCGAAATCGACGTACACTGACATGTGGTGGTCACCTCCTGCACACGGGCTCGCACTCCCCCGCCCTCGCCGGGCCGACGGTCGGCCCTGCGGGCCTGTGGCCTGAGAGTCCTGTGCGGGCTGGGAGCGTCATCAACCCTGTGCAGGCTGTACCAGCTACTGGCTCTCGGCTGCCTAAAGCGCTTTCGAAGCCGCCCGCACGCGCCGGCTGCCGGCGCATCCACCCCCGACCGCAGTCCTCAACACTGTCGCTCTCCCAGCGTGGATATGGACCTGGCGGCCCGGCTGCGCGCGGAGGCCCGCCGGACCGACGAGCGCCGGCTGCTCGTCCTCGCTGGCGCGCCAGAGCGGGCCCGCGAGCGCGCTGTCGACGCCCTCGAGGCCGCCAACATTACCGAAGCTACCTCCCTCGGACCCACTGACACCCCCATCGCTGCCCCGGTTCTCGCCTCCACCGAGCACCTCCCGCTCGACCGTGCGACCGAACTGCTCGGGACCACCCGCGAGGCCGTCGTCGTCGACTGCCAGGCGGCCTGCCGGCCCAACGCCCTCGGCCGCGCCGTTGGCGCCGTGGATGGCGGCGGCCTCCTCGTGCTCCTGACCCCGCCCCTCGACGACTGGCCCGACCGTCGGGACAGCTTCGACGCGACGCTCGCCGTCCCGCCCTTCGAGCGCGCCGACGTGTCCGGCCACTTCCGGCGGCGACTCGTCGACACGCTCCGGGCCCACCGCGGGGTCGCTATCGTCGACGTCGACACCGGGACCGTCGAGCGCGACGGCCTCACGGACCCGCCGCCACGGCGGCCCACACCTGACCCCGAGCCGCCCGACGGCCACCGCTTTCCGCCCGCTGCCTACGAGGCCTGCCGGACGGCCGACCAGGCCGAGGCGGTCGCCGCCTTCGAGGAGTTCGAGACGCTCGTTCTCGAGGCCGACCGCGGGCGCGGGAAATCCAGCGCCGCCGGGCTGGCCGCGGCCTGTCTCGCCCGCGAGGGCCGGGACGTCCTCGTCACCGCACCCGCCTACCGCAACGCCCGCGAGCTGTTCGCTCGCGCCCGGGAACTGCTCGCGGACCTCGACGCGCTCGCCGGGCAGGAGACCCGGGAGAACCCCCGAAATCTGGAGACAGCGGACGGTCAGGTTCGCTTCCTCCCGCCCGCCGAGGCAGTGGAACTCCCCGGCGACCCCGACGTGGCTATCGCCGACGAGGCCGCCGCCCTGCCGGTCGCGCGCCTCGAGGCGCTGCTCGACGCGCCGGCGGCTGCCTTCGCGACCACCGTCCACGGCTACGAGGGGGCGGGCCGGGGCTTCGACGTGCGCTTCCGGGACCGGCTGGCGGAATCCGACCGCGACGTCCGGGAGGTCACGCTGGCCACGCCCATCCGGTATGCCCCGGCCGACCCGGTCGAGGTGTGGGCCTTCCGCGCGCTCGCGCTGGACGCCCGCCCGGCGGTCGACCCGCTCGTCGCTGACGCCACCCCCGCGGGCGTCACCTACCGCCACCTCCCTGCCGGGGACTTGCTCGCCGACGAGCACCTGCTGCGGGAGGCCTTCGGCCTGCTCGTGACCGCCCACTACCGGACCGAGCCCGACGACCTCGCCCGCCTGCTCGACGCCCCGAACGTCGTGGTCCGGGCGCTGGTCCACGACGGCCACGTCGCCTCGGTCGCCCTGCTCGCCCGGGAGGGCGGGCTACCCGCGGACCTGCGGGCGCGGATGTACGCCGGCGAGCGCGTGCGCGGCAACATGGTTCCCGACGTGCTGACCACGCAGTGTCGCGACGAGCGGGCGGGCGTTCCGGTCGGCTGGCGTGTTCTCCGGATCGCCACGCACCCGGTCGCCCGCTCGCGGGGCCTTGGCTCGCTGCTGCTCGACCGCGTTCGGGCGGAGGCCGGCGACCGCGCCCTCGACTATCTCGGCGTCGGCTACGGCGCCACGCCAGACCTCGTCGACTTCTGGGCCGGGAACGGGTTTCGAACCGTCCATCTCTCGACGACCAGAAACGAGCGCAGCGGCGAGCACTCCGCCGTAATGGTCGCCCCGGTCTCCGCGGCCGGCCGGGGCCTGCTCGACCGCCACACCGGCTGGTTCCTGCGGCGGGCACCCGGGATGCTCGCGGACCCGCTCTCCGGAGCGGACCCCGACGTGGTGCGGGCGGTGCTGCGGGCGACCGAACGCGATGCGACCAGCGCGGACGCGCCCGCCGACCTCTCGGCGTTCGAATGGCGGGTCGTCGCCGGCACCGCCGAGGGCGCGGCCATCTTCGATACCGCGCCCCGGCCGTTCCGCCGGCTGGCGCTCTCTCACCTCGCCGGGGGCGGACCCGCCGGTGACACTACCGCGGCCGACCCCCAGACCCTCGACGCCCGCGACGAGCGCCTGCTCGTCGCGAAGGCCCTGCAGGCCCGTCCCTGGCCCGCGGTTGCCGACGCCCTCGATTACCCCTCGACTGCGGAGTGCAAGCGGGCGATGGGCCGGGTCGCCGGCGACCTCCTCGACCTGTACGGCACGGAGAC
>JAZKSZ010000224.1:0-2982 GCA_036625795.1 Haloarculaceae archaeon | reverse complement strand
TGAACCGGTCGGGGAGGTTCTCCTCGCGGTAGATCCGGACCCGGTACTCGTCGTCGTCGAGCGAGATGACGGTGCTCTCGAAGTTGCACTCGTAGACCTTGTAGTGGTTGCCGTCGTCGGCGACCAGCGTCTGGTCTTTCACGAGGTCGTGCTCCTCGAGCATCTCGACACGGCGGTAGATGGTCGGCAGCGACAGGTCACACTCCTCGGCGAGTTCCTTGGCCGGCTTCGGCTCCCGGCTGATGGAAGCCAGCACCCGCCTCGCGTGCTCGTCGCCGATGGTGTCCAGGATGTCTTCGATGGGTCTGTCGTCGTCCACTACTGGAACGGTTACGAGCCGGGAGCATAAGCGTTTATGGCCGCACCGGGCGTGTGGGTTCTTTCACGCCGAGAAAACGCACTCGGTGAGTTATGTGGATAGGGGGGTAACAGGCGAGTGCGGCTCAATCACCATGTCGGGCGAGGACAGACACACGACGGCGATGTACGACGACGGGATCCCGGGAGCCACGCCCCGGTTACTGCGGCGGGTGCAGGGCACCGGGCGCGACGAGACGCCGGAGGAAGTGATGGCGGCGGTCACCGGCGACGCGGTCGACGCCGACGTCGCGTTCGACGAGGACCTGGTCACGTGTAGCCTCGACGAGCTCCTGCTGTCGCTGGTTGCACTCCGCGACGACGGCACGCACGGCACCGGGCTGATCGAGGACCTGGGACGGCTGTTCGACGTCGAGCCGAGCCCGGGGACGGTCTACCCCCGGCTCCACGGCCTCGAGGCCGACGGCGTGCTCTCGCGACACGAGCTCGTCCGGACGAAACAGTACGCCATCGACGACCGGGTGACGGCCCGCGAGCAGCTCGAATCCGCGATGCACCAGCATCTGGCCGTGGGCCTGTTCCTCGCAGCGGCGCTCGAGACGGTCTGACGGGGCGGTCCCGGGGCGTGTCCCCCTTCCCACCTTCACCACACCCCATCCCACCCTACCCCACCGCACCCCCGCCCCGGATCCCCCCTCAGTCACCCTGCCGGAGCGCCGGCTCGCTCGATCGCGGATCGACACTACCGCCGACGGTGTCGGACGCGCGATGTCCTGTTGTCGGCGGTGCCTGTGCTGCAGGGGCATCTCACCGGCGGCTGTCGGTTTCGAGAACGAGTGGCCGCTGGCCGGTTATACGGGGGACCAGCCGCAGACCGAGCATCGTGTCGCGTCGCTGTCGTGGAGGCCGCCACAGTCCGGACACTGTTTCTTGTTGTAGTTCTCCTCCCACCCTGCCGGCTCGGTCTCGTGACCGCGCCGGGAGAGGAACTCGTCAAACATGTCGTCGCTGCTCGGTGCGGACGCCATACATGGTATGGTATAGCACACCAGTATATAGGTCTACCGGTCCCTCCCAATATTGCAGCACACTCCGCCACGCGCCGGACAGGTGGGGAGCGCGAGAGCCGGGCCAGCCCGCGGCAGCCGAGCGAGTCCGGCCGGGCCGAAACTGACCCCTCACCGGCCGGACGGGGACGGTCGATGGCAAGGCTCTATACCCGCCCGGCGAAGGGTGACATATGACTGTCGTCAGCGTCTCGATGCCGGACGAGCTTCTCGAACGCATCGACGGGTTCGCCGATGAACACGGCTACACCGGCCGCAGCGAGGTCGTCCGGGAGGCCGCCCGGGCCCTGCTCGGGGAGTTCGACGACGAGCAACTCGAGGAGCGGGAGCTGATGGGGCTGGTGACGGTCCTCTTCGACTACGAGGCCACGGACGTCGAACAGCAACTGATGCACCTCCGGCACGACCGGGACGACCTCGTGGTCTCGCACGTCCACAACCACGTCGGCGACCACTACTGCATGGAGCTGTTCATCCTCGAGGGCGGCCTGGAGGAGATCTCGACGTTCGTCGGCGAGGTCCGCGCCGTCCAGGAGGCTCTCTCGGTCGACTACAACGTCACGCCCGTCGACCAGGTCGACCCCCCGGCCTGAGTCGCCGGAACTGCCACTGTGCGGGCCCCGGCGTCCCTGACACGCCGCTACGTCCGGTCCGGCTCCCCCAGCCAGGCGTCCTCGACGCGGACCCGGCCGCGGGTCCCCTCCCACTCGGTCGTGTACTCGAGTTCGATCGGGCGGTCCATGTGCGGTCCGTCGGTGACCAGCGTCTCGAACTCCCCCCCTTCCCCGAGGATGTGAACCCCGTGGCTCCCGTTCAGTTCCCCCAGCGCTGCCAGCGCCGCGGCGTCGAGTCGCCGGCCAAGCCAGGACTCGTCCAGGCCGGCGGCGGCCACCTGGATGACCGTGACCTCGAACCCGGCCTCGAGCATCGCCTCGGCCACCTCCCGGGGGTCGCGCTGCCACAGCGGCGCGAACACGTCGACCCCGAGCCGGTCGGCCATGGCCTCGATCCGGGAGGTCTGGTACTCGCTCTCGACGGCACCGGCAGTCAGCCCTGCGATCCCCCCCGACAGCCCGGCGTCCAGCTCCCGGAGGGCGGCCTCCAGCGGCTCGAGTTCGGCGTCGCCCTGCCGGCCGCTGTCGGCGGCCGCCTCCGCGCCGAGGTCGCCGGGTTCGACGTCGACGAGGGGGATCCCGATACTCTCGGCGGCCAGCCCGGCCAGCCGCGTCTCGGGGACGTGGTACATGTACGAGTCGCCCTCGGGGTGGACCGTGACCAGCCGCTCGACGGCCAGCCCACGCTCCAGCGCCCGGTACAGCGCCCACGAGGAGTCCTTGCCACCGGAGAAGAGGCTCACCCAGGCGCCCGCGTCAGTCATGTCCGAGTTCGGGACGCTCGGAACAAACGCCTGTCGGTACCCCGGAGCAGTCGTCGGCGACGGATTCCTGCCGGCGCCGTCTGCCGGCGGTACCTACCGCCGGACGGTGACCGTCACGGCCCCGCAGGCACACTCGTAGGCGCGGCGCTCGCCCGCCTCGGTGCGGTAGACGAGCATACACTCCTCGTCGGTGAGCCGGCGCTCACAGCCCTCGGCGTC
>JAZKSZ010000223.1:0-2983 GCA_036625795.1 Haloarculaceae archaeon | reverse complement strand
TCCTGCGCCAGCTCGTTCACCCGCCGCCACTCGAAGTAGTCGTCGTTGCGCTCGTACCGGACCGGTCGTCCCTCGTGCCGGATGACAATGCCGAGGTCGGTGTAGAAGGATAAATGCGTCCGCGCGGATTCCTCCGAGCAGTCGGCTCGTTCAGCAATGTCAGCGGCCGTCATCGGCTCCCGGGCGTGGAGCACCGCCCCGTACACGCGTTGTTTCGTGTCCTCGCCTTCAAACGGTCTATCGAACGGGGGTGGGCCGTCACGGTGAGCGTTGTCTCCCATACACTCGTCAACGAGAGCAGCACAAATATTTCTTTCCACAGCCAAATTATATTTACTCTCTCCGCTCTTGCCACCGCGTTTCGTGCCCAGTACCCGGCGTCTCCCAGTGGCCGATTTGGACCTGGCCCGATGGGTTTATGCGCTGGACGGAGATGAGACACCACATGAGCGACGCCGAGCGGGTCGCCGCCCTCTTGGAGGAACGGCCGGACCTGGCGGGCCCGCTGGCGTCATTACTTGAGGTTGACCAGGAACAGGACACCTGGACCTTCGAGGACATCCCCGTCGAGTCGGGTCCCTTCGGCGAACTCGTCGGCCGCGAAGTCGTCGAGAAGGTCGACGGCGAGTACCGGCTGGCGGACCCCGAGGCCGTCCGGGCGGCACTCAGCCAGGATGTGGCCGCGGATGCGAGCGACACCGCTGCCGAAAGCGGTGAGAATGGGACGGCCTCGCCGTCCATCGGCAGCCCTGCTGTCGACGTCTCCCGTCCGACACTCGCGGTCGACCGCCGGCTCGTCCTCGCGCTGGGGGGCGTCCTCCTCTTTCTCGCGCTAACGCGGACCGTCTTTGCCTTCCCCGCTGTCTTCCGCGACCAGGTGGTGCTCTCGGGGAACGACCCCTACTACTACCGCTACTGGGTCGAGCAACTGCTGGCCAGCGGCGGCGACATTTCGCCCTCGGCGTTGCCCGGGGCGGTCGCGAAGGGCGAACCGCTGATGGTGACGACGCTGTGGGCGGCGAGCGCGCTGCTCGGGGGGTCAGTCGCTGCAGCGGGCTGGGTGCTCGCGTGGTATCCCGTCGTCTCGGCGGTCGTCGCGGGCGCGGCGCTGTACCTGCTGACGACGCGGGTCACCCGGGACCGCCGGGTGGGGCTGGCCGCGGTCGTCATGCTGGCGACGCTCCCTGGACATGGCTACCGGACGAGCCTCGGCTTTGCCGACCACCACGCCTTCGACTTCATCTGGCTGGCGCTCGCGTTGCTGGCGCTGCACAGCGTGCTCGCCCGGACCGACTCCTGGCGTGCCCCCGGGACGTGGCTCGCCGCCGGCGGGCTGGGCATTACCGTGGCCGCGCAGGTGCTGGCCTGGGAGGCTGCCCCGCTGCTTATCGCGCCCATCGCGGTGGCGGCGGCGGCGCTGGTCCTCGTCGATGTCCGGCTGGACCGGGACCCGTTGCTGTGGGGGGTGCCGCTGCTGGTGGCGCTCGGGCTGGCGAGCCTGCTGACGCTGGGGGTCCACGAGACGTTCAACTGGCACACTATTGTTGTCACCGCCGCGCCGCCGCTGTTGTTTGGCGGCGTCGCCGTGGTGGTCGCGCTCGGAGCGGCTGCCGCGCGGGTGGACCTCTCCTGGCGCGTCGTCGCCGGGGGGTACGTCGGCGTGGCCGTCGCTGGGCTGCTGGGGGTGCGCTACGGATTGCCCGACTTCTGGGCCGAGGCGTCGAGTGGCGTCCAGCGGATCATCGCGCCCCGGGACATCGTCGAGACCGCGCCACTGTTCGGCGAGGGGGCGGGCTGGCTGTTGCTCTTCGGCCTCCTGCTCGCGGTCGGCGTTGCCTACCTCGCGTGGGCAACCCGCGCGCTCGTCCGCGGGGAGCGGCGCTGGGCCGCCTCGGCTGCCTACGCCTGGGTGTTGCTCGGGCTGAGCTTCTTTTCGATCCGGTTTGGAGGGGAGGCTTCCATCCCGCTTGCGGTCTTCGCGGCGCTGGGGTTTGTCCACATCGCCGAGCGCGTCGACCTCGCGACCCGGCCGGCCCCCTTCCGCGAGGGGGCGGCGCGAGCGCAGGCCGACGGTGGGCCTCGACCCGGTGACCGTCGGCCGGGGGATGAGGATTCCCTCGTCGACTTCGAGTGGCCCGACGGCCGGGCCTTTGCGTCGCTGGTCGTCCTCGGACTCCTGCTCTGTGGACTCGGGCTCATGCAGGTGCCCATCAAGACGGGCCAGCTGACGATCACCGACGAGACCTACGAGACTGCCACCGAGATCGACGCCTACGCCGGCGAGTACAACCTCTCGGATGACGAGAACTACGTGCTCAGCGAGTGGGGCCGCAACCGCGTCTACAACTACTTCGTCAGCGGGGAGTCACAGTCGTATAGCTACGCCCGCCAGCAGTATCCGCAGGTGCTCGACGCCCAGCCCGGGTCGGCGCCACCCGGCCGGGTCGGCTTCGTGGTCGTTGACCCCGGTGGGAACTGGTCCGAGGGGTCGGTCCACGACCACCTCATGAGCTACGGCGAGGGCGCCTCGGGGCTGGGCCACTACCGGGCCGTCGCGCGCACCGGCGAGACGCGGGCCTTTAGAACTGTTCCGGGTGCGAACGTCACCGGCCAGCTCGAGGCGAACGTGACGACGGCGACGCTCGTGACCGAGGTCAGTGTGCCGGGCTGGGAGTTCGCCTACGCCCGCGAGACGAACGTGACGAATGGGACGTACAGTGCCCGCGTCGCCCACCCCGGCCAGTACCGCGTGCTGGCCGACGGCCAGGAGCGGGCGACGCTGGTCGTGCCCGAGGAGGCCGTCCTGAACGGGACGCGGGTTGACGCCGGCGGGGCCGGCGGTGAGGGCTGATGGCCGCCGAGGACGAGCGCGAGCGTCGCCGCGGGCGTGCCGATCTCGGCTGGGCCAACAGTGACCGCTGGCGGGCACGTTCCCTCCAGGTCCGCGACCTGGTCTTTGGGGACCGGGTTGGGCTCGCGGTCT
>JAZKSZ010000222.1:0-3030 GCA_036625795.1 Haloarculaceae archaeon | reverse complement strand
CCAGCTTCGGCCTGCTGTTGCTCATCGTGGTGATGTTCTTCAGCAACGGCGTCGCCGGCGGCCTCGAGCGCGGGCGCGCCTGGCTGAGCGACGCCGCCGACCGTTACCGGGAGGACGGCGTCGCCGGCGTCGGCCAGTTCGTCAAGGAGACCGTCGTCGGGTACGTCACCTGGGCGCGCGACGCCGTCGTTGGCTGGGTCAAGGACCGTATCGCCGGTCTCCGCCGCCTGGTCGGCAGCGGCGCCGGCTAGGGCCGAGCGGCCCTCGCTGCGGTGACCGGTTCGCCGTCACCGAAGGATTTTGCCCCTCGCCGCCGCACGTCTTCGCATGCCACCCAGAGTCGTCGCCGTCTGCGGCAGCCTGCGAGACGCAAGCCACACCCGGAAAGCGCTGGGCCACGCGCTGGAAGCGGCGGGTGACCGGGGTGCGGAGACCGAACTGCTCGACCTGCGGACGTACGACCTCCCGGTCTACGACGCCGACCGGGACGACGCCGGCGACGCCCCCGCGCTCCGGTCGGCCGTCCGCGCTGCCGATGCAGTGTTGCTGGGGTCGCCGATGTACCACGGCTCCTACAGCGCGCCGCTGAAGAACGCGCTGGACTACTGCGGGTTCGAGGAGTTCGAGGACCGGACCGTCGGCCTGCTCGGCGTCTCTGGCGGGAACTTCCCGGTCACGACGCTGGAACACCTCCGGTCGGTCTGCCGGGCGCTGAACGCCTGGGTACTCCCCCACCAGGCAGCCATCCCGCGGGCGGGCAGCCAGTTCGAGGACGGTGCGTTCGTCGACGAGTCGCTGGCCGAGCGGGTGGCCGTGCTCGGCGAACGGGCCGTCGAGTACGCCGACATCAGCCCCGACCCGGACTCCTTCGAGGGCGAGCACAACGTCGGCGCGGGCGACTAACGCAACCGTCATACGGCGGCGAGCCGTACCGGAACGTGTGACTCAGTGGGCCGAGAATACCGACCTCGGGCGCGAGCGGGGGCCCGTGGCGCTCCTGCGCGCTTGGGGGGAGATACTCGTCTCTCCGCGCCAGTTCTTCCGCGGGAAGGTCGCACCGGGGGACCAGGCCCCGGGGTTGACGTTTGTCGCGGCGGTCGTCCTCGTCTCCGAGAGTATCCGGCTCACCGTGGTGGCGAACGCCTATCCGGTCATCGGCGGCCAGCCGACCGCCTCCGCCCTCCTGTGGGTGCTCTTCGTCGTCGTCCTGGTCGCGCCCGCGGGGGTTCACCTGACCGCGGCGCTGCAGACCGTCATCCTGATCGGGACCGTCGAGGACCGCGCCGGCGTCAGCGAGACCGTCCAGGTGCTCTGTTACGCGACCGCCCCCTGCGTGCTCGTCGGGGTCGCGAACCCCTGGGTGACCGGTGCTGTCGCCCTCTGGGGGGCTGCGCTGTTCGTGGTCGGTGTCAGCGAGGTACACGGCGTCCCGCTGGCAGTCGCGGTGGCCGTGACGGCGGTGCCGGCATTCCTCGCCTTCGGCTACGGCTTCGGCGGATACGAGGCGCTGGCAGCCGTCGCCGACCGGGTCGCGGCCCTCGCGGGCTGGGCTTGACGCCCGGGTCCTTTTGGTCGTGCCGGCCATCGGGGCGAGCATGTTCACGCTGGATATGGACTCGTTCACCTTCGAACTCAAGGAGGGGACGGTCAAGCACGTCGGCGCCTCGAACGCGGCGGCGACGGCGAAGCTGTACGACGTCACCGACGTCGAGAGCCGTGAGTTCGGCGACGAGCGCGTGAAACTCGCCTTCAAGGACGGCGAGGGCAACGAGGTGGAGGTAGCCCTCTTCCCGGCGGAGGCAGCGGAGCTTCGGGCCGGCCTCGAGAAGCTGGTCGAAGAGCCCGAGTCAGCGACCGACCAGCACGGGGACGAGTCGGACCCGGAACCGGCCGGCGAGGAGCCCGAGTCGGGCGAACGAGGCAGCGACTGGCTCGACTGAGCCGGGTGTGGCGCCGAGCGAACGGATTCGACAACCGTTTTAGGCCGGGGGCGCTTGTCACTGCCAATGGGTTCGTGTATCATCTGCGGCACGTCTGTCGACGGCCGCATCTGTGAGTTGCATGAAGAGGACGTCGTGTTCGAGTTCCGCGGGACAGAACCGGACGAGCTGACCCCCGACCGGTACTACCGTGGCACGGTCGACGGCTACGCGGAGTTCGGCGTGTTCGTCGACATCGGCGACCACGTCACGGGACTCCTCCACAAGAGCGAGCTGGACCAGCGGCTGGACAGCCTCGACTGGGACGCCGGCGACAGTGTCTTCGTCCAGGTCAAGGGCGTCCGCGACAACGGGAACGTCGACCTGGGCTGGTCGATCCGGCAGGAGGAAGCCTCCTTCCGGGGGACGCTCGTCGACGACCCCGACGCCGACTCGGAGTATCTCGCCGGGGAGGACGAAGCGGGAAACGCGCACGGGGGGGCGACTGACGGGTCGTCCCCCGCGTCTGCCACGGAAGAGGACACGACCGAAGCGAGCGGTCCGGAGACGACCGGCTCCGACGAGCCGGCCGAGCCCGAACCCGGCGCGGGCAGCGAAGCCGAGAGCGGGGAGACGGGAGAGGCCACCCCTCAGACGGGCGCCGTCGCCGCACAGACCGGGGAGCGTCCGGCCCGCGCGGGGAGCGTCGACGACCGGTCGGACGACGCCGGCGCCGCGGCTGCCGGGACAGAACCGGAAGCCGAGACCGAGCAGACGCCGGCGGCCGAGTCCGCGGAATCCACCGAGGGCGCCGACGGGACGCCGACGTTCGAGCAGGTGACCGTCGACTCGCTTTCCGACCGCGTGGGCGAACGCGTCCGCATCGAGGGCGAGGTCGTCTCCGCCCGGCAGACATCCGGGCCGACAGTGTTCGAGTTGCGCGACGAGACCGGCACCGTCGACTGTGCGGCCTTCGAGGAGGCTGGCGTCCGCGCGTACCCCGAGGCCGGCGAGGGCGACGTCGTCCGCCTGGAGGGCGAAGTCGAGCGCCGCCGCGGCGAACTCCAGGTCGAGACCGAGGGCCTGGTCGTCCTCGAGGACGAGGAGCGGG
>JAZKSZ010000221.1:0-3055 GCA_036625795.1 Haloarculaceae archaeon | reverse complement strand
CGCGTGGACGCCGTCGACCGCGTTGTCGTCCGGCAGGCCCACGACATCGAGTCGACCTACTACCTGCTCAAGCAGTTTCTCGCCGACGAACAGCTCCGGAAGACGGTGCTGGTCCCGCTGGGGCTCGCCCTGCTTGCCTTCCCGGTGCTCCTCTTCGTCGCCGAGTCCCCCGCCGTCGCCGTCGGCACCATCGCGGCCGCCGTGGGCTTCTACCTCCTGTACAAGGGGCTGGGCGTCGACAGCTATCTCGCCGCGCTCCCCGGCCAGGTCCGCGGGGCGCTGTACTCCGGACAGGTCGCGCTGGTCACCTACGTCGTCGCCGGGGGACTCGCCCTCGTGGGGGTGTTCGTCGGCGCGCTGGCCGCCTCGGGGCTCGGCGGTTCCTCCCCGGACCTGATCGTCGGGATGCGCTTCGTCTACGACGCCATCCCCTGGCTGACCGCGGCGGCGCTTGCGGCGAGCGCCGGCCGCCTGCTCGACGAGTTCATCCGCGACGACGACCTCGGGGGCGCGTACGTCAACCTCCCCTTCGTCGCGGTGGCGGTCGGACTTGCGATCCGTGGCTTTTCGGCGTACTTCCTGGAGCGGTCCGGCGTCTTCGACCCGGTCAGCCTCCCGAGTGCGGACCTCGGCCCGCTCTCCGTCGAGGGCTTCTCCATCTCGCCGGGTGCTCACCTCGCGCTGTTCATCCTCGCGAGCATCCTCCTCAGCCTCGTTGGCGTCCGGGTCGCTGCCTACGTCAGCGGCTCGGAGATCGAGGTGGAGTTCGACGAACCCAGTTCGTAACCCCTGTGTCCCGTCGCGCCGAGGGGCCGGCATGGACCTCTCGGAGACGGTCAGGGCCCGCGGCCACGAGCACGTCCAGGCCACCCACGCGAGCACCTTCGAGGTGACGACTGACGACTACCTCACTCCCGCGGGCGACTGTATCCTCGCGGTCGAGGCCGACCGCGCGCCCGCCGACTTCGCCGACGCCTTCGTCGCCGCCTGCCGCGACCCCGCGGCGACGGTCACTGCCACTATCGAGGCCGGTGGCTACCGCGAGCAGGTCGTCGGCCGGGGCCACCCCGAGCTGACCTTCGACAGCGACCGCTCGGCGGTCTGTCGGACCAGCGACTACGTCGACGACCGGACGGTGATGGTCGGCGCCGGCCGGGCCGCGGCCGACCTGGACCGCGACCTAGCGGCCGCGCTGGCCGGCGGTGCAGCCTGCGAGTTCACCCTCGCAGTCGAGTGACTGCCCGCGGCACAGAACCCTCAAATGTCTCGGCCCCCTACCTCGTATGTGTCCCGCTTTTCGGACGACGGACGGTTGGCTCCCCCGGCGAGCGGCCGCCGGCCCGACGGCGAGGCGATGGAGGAGACCGTCGAGTGGTGCTACGACGCCATCGGTGCCGTCTCGCGGACCTTCGCGCTCACCGTCGAGCAACTCGAGGAGCCGATGGCCCGCGAGGTGTGCGTCGGCTACCTGGTCTGTCGCGTCGCCGACACCGTCGAGGACGACCCCCGGATCCCGCCCGCCGAGAAAGCGGCGCTCCTGCGGACCTACGACCGCGTGCTCGCCCCCGACCACGAGACCGACGTCGACGACTTCCGCCAGCAGGCCGACCCGTGGATCCCTGCCGAACCCGGTCCGGACTGGGAAGTGGTCGCGGCGGCCCCGCGGGTGCTGGCGGCACTCGAGGGGCTCGGCCCGGCCGCCCGCGAGCGGGTCGTCCCGCCCGTCCGGGAGATGGTCGGCGGGATGGCGGCGTTCGTCGACCGGTACGCCGACGAACCCGGGTTGCGGGTCCAGACCGGCGCGGAACTCGAGGAGTACTGCCAGTACGCCGCTGGGACGGTCGGGACGCTCGTCACCTCGCTGGTCGCCGCCGAGGCCGACACCCAAACCACCGAGCGCCTGCGCGAGACCGCCCGCTCCTTCGGCCTCCTGCTCCAGCTCGTCAACGTCGCCAAGGACGCCGGCGGGGACTACACCGAGGAGGGCAACGTCTACCTGCCGGCGGCGTGGCTCGAGGACGCCGGCGTGACCCCGGCGGACCTGGGCGACCCGGCCGCCGCCGAGCGGGTCGCGCCGGTCATCGAGCGTGCCACCGCCCACGCGGAGACGTACCTCGACGACGCCCAGGCCTGGCTGGAGGCGATGCCCGAACACCGTGGCAACCGGCTCTCCGCGTGGGCGACCCCCTACCTGCTGGCGGTCGGCACGATCCGAGAGCTTGCCCGCCGGCCGGCCGACGCGGTCCGGGAGGGCGACGTGAAAGTCGAGCGAGCCGAGGTGGGTGCGGTCCTCTCCGCGTTCGAGGCGGGCGCAGCGGCCGCCGACCTCGGTGACCTGCGCGCCCGGGTCCGGGACCGTCCCCTCGATACGTACTGATACGCTTTTGCTCGTCCCCGCCATACCGGCGGGCATGACGGTTCTCTCCTTCGACGAGCACGGCGTCGACGTTGTCTACGAGGGTACGGAATTCCGCCTGGAGAAGACACTGGTCGAGGACGCCATCGGCAAGTCCTACCCCGACGTGACCGACCACGAGGTTCTGCAGATCGTCGAGCCCGACCCCGCGCTGTCGGGCGAACCACAGCGCGTCGCCGACATCCTGGCCTGAGAGCACCGTCGACCCGGCGTACACCACTGTCCGCTATATCGAATCCGGACCGAGCGACGGGCACCGGTCTGCAGGTTCCCGCCGGGGACGACCGGTCTGCGGGCCCTGGCCCGTCTACGCGCCGGTTCCGTCTTCTGCCGGCTCCTCATCCTGGTCCAGAAAACCGTGGTAGGGACAGACGTACTCGTCGCGGATGAGCTGCTCGTCGACGATGTCCAGCCCGAGCGCGTCCAGGTCCTCGCTGATGCGGTTGAGGTCGTCGTGGTCCCGGCCGATGGCGTTGACGTAGACGTTGCGCTCGCCGGTCATGATCTCGCGGACCGCGGTGACGCCGTGGATCTCCCGCGCCTCGTCCGCGAGTTCGTCGCGTTCCGGGATGGGCGCGGTACAGATGATCTTCGTGTACAGCGGGTAGCCCGCGAGGTCGTAGTCGATGTCGATGTGGT
>JAZKSZ010000019.1:0-18472 GCA_036625795.1 Haloarculaceae archaeon | reverse complement strand
CACCGTTATGGCGCTCGTCGCTGCGGTGTTCTTCATCGCGGTCAACTACATCGGCGCGAAGGAGACCGGCCGCCTCCAGAACGTGATCGTCATCGTCCTGGTCGCGATCCTCGCTGTCTTTACCCTGCTCGGGACGTTACGGGCCGACCCCGCGAACCTCCCGGACGCCCGCAGCGTCACCGCAACGCTGGAGACCACGGGGTTGATCTTCGTCTCCTATCTCGGATTCGTCCAGATCACGAGCGTCGCAGAGGAAATCAAAGACCCCGGCCGGAATCTCCCACGGGCGGTCATCGGCAGCGTCGTACTCGTGACGGTCATCTACGCACTGGTGTTGGTCGTAATGAGTGCCGCCGTCCCCGAGGGGTTCATCGCTGATGTCGTCCGGACTGGCGAGAACCCCATCGCCGTCGTCGAAGTCGCCGAGTACCTCCAGGGGGCGGTGATGGGCGGTGCCCTCCTGTTCGGCGGCCTGCTTGCGACCGCCTCCAGCGCGAACGCCTCGATCCTCGCGTCCTCGCGGATCAACTTCGCGATGGGTAGAGACAGGATCGTCGCCCCCGAGCTCAACAAGATCCACCCCCGCTTCGGGACGCCGTACCGCGCCATCGCGATCACCGGCGGGCTCATCCTCCTGTTCATCCTGGTCGGCGAACTCACGCTGCTGTCGGGGGCAGCCTCCGGGCTCCACCTCATCATTTACGGGCTGTTGAACGTCGCGCTGGTCGCGATGCGCTACGTCGACCCCGAGGAGTACGCCCCCGAGTTCACGGTCCCGCTCTTTCCGCTGGTGCCGATCCTGGGGGTCGTGTTCTCCTTCGCCCTGCTCGTGTTCGTCGAACGCGACGCGCTGGTGGTCACCTTCGGGATAGCTGCCGCGGCGGTCGTCTGGTATCTCGTCTACGCCCGCACCCGGACCGACAAGCAGGGGATCCTCGGGGAGTACATCCTCTCCCGGTCCGACGAGATGCCCGAGCCCGCGGTGTCGGCGGCCACCGCTGTCCAGCCCGACGGCGGAGAGTACCGCGTGATGGTGCCGCTGGCAAATCCCAGACACGAGCAGGCGCTGGTCACGCTCGCGGCGGCGATCGCCAAACAGCGCGGCGGCACGGTCGTCGCGACCCACATCGTCACGGTTCCGGACCAGATGGCGCTTCAGGGGGCGGCCGAGCACTCCGACCGGATCGACGAGACCTCGAAGGAACTGCTGAAAAACGCCGAGGAACACGCTGCCCCCTTCGACGTGCCCGTCGAGACCCACACGATCCTCTCCCACCGCAGCTTCGAGGAGGTGTTCGACGCCGCCGAGACATACGACGCGGACCTGGTCGTGATGGGGTGGGGTGGCGACGCCCACGGCTCGCCCGGCCGTGCCGAGAGCGCCTACGACGAACTCTCCGGCGACCCGCCGTGTGATTTCCTCGTGTTCCAGGACCGCGGGTTCGACCCCGAGCGGATCCTCCTGCCGACCGCGGGCGGCCCCGATTCGGCCCTCTCCGCGGAGACGGCCGCGACGTTGCGCGAGGAGTTCGGCGCCGAACTCACGCTGTTGCACGTCGCCGACGAGGGCGAGGAGTCCGCCGGCATGGACTTCCTCGCCGACTGGGCCGCGGAACACGGCCTGAGCGACGCACAGTTCCGCGTCGAGACCGGGGACGTGGAGACTGCCATCGCACGGGCGGCGGAAGACGCCTCGCTGATGGTGATCGGGGCGACCGAGCGGGGGCTACTCTCCCGGCTGGTCTCGGGGTCGCTGGTGCTCGATGTCGTCGAGGACGTGGAGTGTTCGGTGGTCCTGGCCGAACGCTCCCGTCCGCGGTCACTCTGGCAGCGGCTGTTCGGGTAGCGCCCGCATCCGCCTGCACGTGCCCGGCCGACTCGTCCCGCTCGCGCCGTCTGCCGGACGTCTGACGGAGAGTTATGTGCCGTGCTCCGCCAGGTGACACAAATGCCAGCAACCGAAGAGATCACCGTCGCCGACGTCAGCGACGGGCCGGGCAACGACGGCCAGCCGGGGGCGCCAGTATCGTTGCCGGTCGTCGAACTGCTGACGGGGCGGGGGTTCATCACTGGGAAATCGGGCAGCGGCAAGTCGAACTCCGCCAGCGTCATCGCGGAGAAGCTGCTCGACAACGGCTTCGGCCTCTTCATCGTCGACATCGACGGCGAGTACTACGGCCTCAAGGAGGAGTACGAGATCCTCCACGTCGGGGCCGACGAGGAGTGTGACATCCAGGTCGGCGAGGACCACGCCGAGAAACTCGCCTCGCTGGCCCTCGAGCAGAACGTCCCCATCATCCTCGACGTCTCCTCGTTTCTCGACGAGAGCGAGGCCGAGGCGGTCCTGACGGCGGTCGCGCGCCACCTCTTCGCGAAGGCGAAAAAGCAGAAACAGCCCTTCCTGCTGTTGGTCGAGGAGGTCCACGAGTACATCCCCGAGGGCGGCTCTGTGGGAGAGTGCGGGAAGATGCTGATCAAGATCGGCAAGCGCGGCCGGAAACACGGCCTGGGCGTGGTGGGGATCAGCCAGCGCCCCGCCGACGTCAAGAAGGACTTCATCACCCAGTGTGACTGGCTGCTGTGGCACCGGCTGACCTGGGACAACGACACCAGCGTCGTCCGCCGCGTGCTCGACGGGGAGTACGCCACCGCCGTCGAGGACCTGGACGACGGCGAGGGATTCCTGGTGACAGACTGGTCCGAATCGGTCCGGCGGGTCCAGTTCCACCGCAAGCAGACGTTCGACGCGGGCGCGACGCCCGGGCTGGAGGACGTCGAGCGCCCCGACCTGAAGTCGGTCAGCACTGACCTCGTCGCGGAGCTAGAGCAGATAAGCGAGGAGGAACAGGCCCGGGAGAACCGGATCGAGGAGTTGCGGGAGGAACTGGACCGGAAGAACTCCCGGATCGCCGAACTCGAGGCGGAACTCCAGGACGCCCGCGACCTGAGTCGGATGGCCGACCAGTTCGTCGACGCCCTGCTCGACCAGGTCGACGGGGCCGCGCCGGGCCGCACCGAGCAGGAGCGTATGCGCGAGCGCCGGGCGCGCCGCGGCGAGGTCTCCGGACCCGAGGGCGAGGATGCCGGTGACACTCCTGTCGAGACCACCGAAGACGAAGGCAGCGAGGACCCGTTCGGGGACGCCGAGACGGGCGACGCCTTCGCGGCGGCGATGGAGAGCGTAACGGAGACCCCGGAATCGGGGGCCGCTGGCGACGCGGGCGTCGCGCTGTCGCCCAGCGAGGAGGCGGCGAACGGGGCGGCGAGCCAGTCGGTGAACGGCGATGCGGTCGCCGACGCGGCCGGCGGGGCGGCCGCGCGGCGGTTCACCGCCGAGGCGATACTGCAGACGTTGAGCGACCCCGACAAGGAAATGGCAGGCGGGGGCGGTCGGGACAACTGGAGTACGGCCGCCGGGGACGAACGTCCAGGGACGGCCGACCAGAGCCACCCGGGCGGGCGGGAAAGCGGCGGCGAACCGCTTCTCGTCCGGGAACTCAAAGCCGAGGTCGGCGGCCTGGACACCCGGACTCGCGAGATGCTCGCGTACTACGCCGAGTCGGGGCCGGGGACGCCGCTGGACGCCCACCGCGCGGCCGGTGGCGACGGCGACCGCACCCGCGCGTACGCCCACAACCGCCGGCTGCGCACCCGCGGACTCGTGGAGCACGTCGGCCGCGGTGCCTACGACTACCGGCTTCGGGACCTCCTGTGCGAGGAACTGGACGGAGCGAGCGAAGACGAGGTCGACAGGTACGCACGGGACGTCGAGGAGACCGCCCTCGAGTGAGGCGTCAGAGCAGTTCGACCAGGTCCTCGAGCGCCGCCTGCGGGTCCTCGGCCTTCGCGACGCCGCTGGCCAGGAGCACGCCGTCGGCCCCCAGCTCGCGGGCCGCCACGACGTCGTCGCCGGTCGAGATGCCCGCACCGCAGTAGACGTCGACGCCGGGGTCGACCCGCTCGGCGGCGGCGACCGCGTCCTCGACGACCTCGGGGTCGGCCTGGCTGACCGGCGTGCCCGTGCCGATGAGTTCTGGCGGCTCGACGGCGACGGCGTCCGGGCCGAGCGCGGCGGCGGCCGCGACCTGGTCGGGGTTGTTCGCACAGACGACCGTCTCGAGGGCGGTCCGGTCCGCTGCCTCGAGGGCGGCGTCGATGTCGGCGAGCCTGAGCCGGCGCTCGGAGTGGTTGAGCAGCGTGCCAGTAGCGCCCGCGTCGGCGACCGCCTCCGCGAGTGTGCTGCCGGTGTGGCTGCCGTGGGCGACCGGGCTGACGTGCTGGGCCCAGGTCTCGACGCCGGTCTCGGCGACCCGGTCGAGGTGGGCCGCCTGCGGGGCCACCGCGACCGCCGCGTCGGTCTCGGCGTCGACTCCGGCGGCCGCCTCGGCGACTGCTACCGGGTCGCAGGGGTAGGCCTTCAGGTTGACGAGGACGAACATACGGGAGTGGGCGGCCGGCCCGGGCAAATAGGTTTCCTAGTCCTTGCGCTCGACCATGTCGCCCAGCGTGTACTCGCCGGTCGAGGAGCCACCGCTCCACTCGGCGTCCTCGTCGCCGCCGCTGACCGTCAGGTCGACGTCCAGCGCCCGCTCGATCTTGGTCTGGACGTCGTCGCTGGGGAGCGTGTCGCCGTGTTCGAGCTTGCGGATCAGGCTGGCCTTCTCGTTGAGCTGCTTGGCGAGGTCCTCCTGGCTCATGCCAGCGCCCTCGCGGGCCTGGCGGATCCGGTCGCCGTAGTCCGGGGCGAGTTCCTCCAGGTCGTCGTAGACGTCGTTCCGGCGGCTCCGCCCACCCGACGAGGAGCCCGTCGAGCCCCCCGAGGAGCTCGACCCCGACGAGCCGGAGCCGGAACTGGACGTCGAGTACTTCGTCGACGTCGAGGAGGGCTCCTCGGTGCGGACCTCCGTCCCGAACTCCGTGCAGTTGTCACACACGTCAAGCTCCGCACCCTCGATCTTGACGCGGTTCGGGTCGGACGTCTCGGCCCCGCACATCTCACACTGGACCATACCTCCGCTTGGCTACCCCACCGGATAAATCGTACGCCAGGCCGCTCCGACAGGGCGCGCGTGGTCCCAGGTCCGCTCGCACGCGAGCCCACGGTTAGCCGAGTGCCCGCATCGAGAGGTAAAAGCGCTGGAGTGCCGTCAGATGGCCGACGACCGCGAAGAGGACGAGCAGCCAGCCGACGGGTCCGAGTCCGGCGGCCGTCAGGTCCACGAACGGCGTCACCGCGGTCACGACGGTGACGAGCACGAGCCGGTCGGCACGCCCCAACAGACCGCCGTAGACGCGGTCGAGGTCGACTGCCTGGGCCTGCGTCCCGAGGTAGGAGGTCATCAGCACGCCCGTGACGGCCGCGACGCCGACCCCGTAGCGGTCGATGCCCGCGGCGAGCCCGGCGATGACGACGATGTCGGCGTAGCGGTCCAGCACGTGGTCGAGGAGGTCCCCGGCCCGCGAGTCGGTCCCGAGTTCGCGGGCCAGCGCTCCGTCGAGCACGTCCAGCCACCCGTTTACCATCACGAGCACCGCGCCGACCGGGTAGAGGGTGGCGTCCCGGCCCGCGAACCCGAAGCACAGTCCCGCGGCCGCCGCGGCCGCGAACGCGACGACGCTGACGCCGTTGGGGGTGAGACCGACCCGCTCCGCGGCGGCCACGAACGGGGCGATGGCCCGGTCGGCGACGGAGCGAAAGCGGTCGAGCGTCATAGGTAGTCGACGAAGGAGACCGTCCCGGCGCCGGGGTCGCGTTCGCCCTCGAGGATCGCCTCGAGAGCACCCGTCACTTCCGCGGGCGAGCGGTCGGTGGTGTCGACCTCGTAGACACGGTCCTCGCCGTGGCGCTCGACAGCCTCCGCGAGCACGACGTCGAGTGCCTCGCTCTCGGCGTTCTCCGCGACGGTCGCCTCGGGCTCGCCGCGCTCGCGGAGTCGGACCTCGAGTTCCTCCGGGTGACACCGCAGGACGGCCACGCGGTCGGCCGCGAAGTGGTGGGCCAGGTGGGACTCGAAGAGGATGTCTTCGCGGCCCTCGAGCCAGTCGGCGACCGCGTCGATGTCGGTCACCAGCGTGTCCCGCTGCTCGTCGCGGCCGGTCGTGAACCCCTCCTCGCGGATGACGTCGTTGAGGTGGACAACGTCGACGTCGACGCCTGACCCTGTCGCGAGTCGCTCGGTGGCGGTCGTCTTGCCCGTGCCAGGGGTGCCGGTGACGGCGACTCTCACCCGGCCAACACCTCCGCAAGTACGTCGTTGAGGACCGCGACGGCCTCTCGTGTCTCCTCACGGGTGCCACAGGAGACCCGGACGCAGTCGGGCAGCCCGAAGCTCGTGCAGTCCCGGATGATCACCCCACGCCGTTGGGTGGCCTCGGCGACGGCGGCCGCGTCGTCGACCTCCGCGAGCACGAAGTTGCCCCCGCTCTCCCAGGTGTGGGCCTCGAGGTGCTCGTGCATGTACTCGCGGGCCCACCGCGTCGTCTCGACGGTCCGCTCGACGTGTTCGTCGTCCTCCAGCGCGGCCAGCCCGGCCCGGCAGGCCACCGAGTTCACGGCGAAGGGGGTGTTGACGAGTTCGTAGGCGCCGGCCCACTCGTCGGGAACGAGTGCGTAGCCCACGCGCAGCCCCGCGAGGCCGTACGCCTTCGAGAAGGTCCGCAGGACTGCGACGTCCTCGCGGTCGTCGAGTAGCCGGCGGGCGCTCGGTGCATCGCTGAACTCGCCGTAGGCCTCGTCGACGACAACCAGCGTCTCCTCGTCGGTCTCGTCGGCGACCGTTTCGACGTCCGGCAGCGAGACCTCGCTGCCAGTGGGGTTGTGCGGGGTTGTGAGGTAGACCACCCGGTGGCCGTCGTAAGCGTCCAGGACGGTCCCGGGCGGCTGGGCGAAGTCCTCGGCTTTCGAGAGGTGGTAGCTGTCGACCGCCGCGTGAGTATACCGGGCGCTCATCTGGTAGTAGGCGAAGCCGGGCTCGGGGACGAGGACGCGGTCACCGGGGTCGAGAAAAGCGCGGGCGAGCAGGTCGAGCGCGCCGTCGGCGCCGGGGGAGAGCCAGACCTGTCCCGGGGTGAGGTCGAACTCCTCGGCCAGCGCGTCGGTGAGATCGGTGTGGACGGCTTTGGGGTAGACGTGGAGGTCGGTTGCGGCCTCGCGGACAGCCTCGACGGCGGCGGGGCTGGGGCCGAAGGGGTTCTCGTTGGAGGAGAGTTTGACCAGGTCTTCCGGGTCCATTCCCAGGTCCCGGGCTACCTCCTCGATCCCCCGGCCGGCGCTGTAGGCGACGTGTGCGGACAGATCCCGCGGTTCCATGCACGGGAAAAGCGGGCGGCGGGTCTTAAGGGTGCTCACCTCTGGCGAGTCACCAACCGTTTTGGTCGGCCGCTCGTACGAACCGGTAGGGCGTGTGGCCTAGCGGACAGGGCGAGGGGTTCCTAACCCCTCGATCGCGGGTTCGAATCCCGCCACGCCCGCTCTGCGACGAACGGACGTGAGGAGCGAGCGGGGCCGAAGATTCGCAACCCTGGAAGTCGCAGCGGCCGAGCGAAGCGAGGCCGACCGTCTTCCTCTGGTTCGAATCCCGCCACGCCCGCTCTGCGACGAACGGATGTGAGGAGCGAGCGGGCCCGAAGATTCGAATCACGCGAGACGAGCGAAGCGAGTCTCGCATCGGGTTCGAATCCCGCCACGCCCGCTTCGCGGTTCCTCACGTCCGTTCGGACCACGCTCGCGTGCGTGACGTAGTTCGCAAACGCGAAGCGTGTGCTCACTCCCGCCCTGCCCGTCCGCGCTGTCCACCCGTCGGACCGCGGTGCCGTCACAACCACTCCCCGGAAGACCAAAAGCCGGCCCGAACTACTCGCCACATCGAGTTGCTCGCGTCGGATGGTCCGCCTCGCTTCGCCCGGCGGCCGTCCGTGGTTCGACGCCACGGCATCCGCGGCCCCGGCGAAACTTTGTTCGCGGCGGTCTCCGTGGAGGGCTCATGGACACCGAGGAACGACTCGCCGAACTGGAGGAGTTCGACACGCCAACCGTCTCGAACGTCGTGGCGACGTACCCCGACGACCCGCTCTGTCTGGGGCTGTACAACCCCTGGAGCCAGGACTGGTACACCGACCGGCGGGTCGAGTGCATGTACCCCGACCTGGGACCGCGGGCCGGGTACGCCGTGACCTGCGTCTACGGTATGCCCGACCCGGGATTCGAGGAATTGACCTTCATCGACGTGGCAGAGGCGCTCGAAGCGTCGCCGGAGCCGACCGTGCTGGCGCTCGAACAGGACTTCCCCGGCGAGGTGGCGGCGACGGTCGGGCTCACCGGCGGCAACATGACGACCGCGATGCAGTCGCTCGGCTGTGTGGGGTGTGTGACCGACGGACCGGTTCGGGACATCGAGGAGGTGCGGCCGATGGAGTTCCAGTACCTGGCGACGGGGACCGCCCCGGGCCACGGCGAGATGGCGGTCCACGCAGTGAACGTCCCGGTGTCGATTTCGGGGATGGACGTCGTGCCGGGCGAGGTCGTCCACATGGACGGCAACGGCGCGGTGAAGTTCCCCGCCGACCGGCTCGACGACGTCCTCGAGAACGTGCGAGCGCTGGAGGAGCGGGAGGAGGCACTCCAGCAACGGGTCGCGAACGCGACCAGCGCGGCGGAGGTCCGAGCGGCCTTCGCCGGCGAGGAGTACGGTGAAGACGAGGACGGTGGGGACGGCGAACGTGGCGACCGCGCGGGCGAGTAACGCGGCCAGCAAGCGCGGCCGCCCCGTGCCCCGCTCGCGAAGCCCGGTCCCACCGAATCTGTAAGTGGCCCCGGGGTGTCTGTGAGAGGGATGCCCTACCACGTCACCGTCGAACGCGACGTTCGTCACCCCGAAACCGGCACCGTCCCGGGACTCGACCGCCTCTTCGAGGATTCCGAGGTCGAACTTTCCTTCCTCGGTGCCGACCGCGGCCCGGAACTCGAGCCCGAGGACCTCGAGGGTGTCGACGCGTACGTCTCCTACAGCTACGACCTCACTGCCGACTCGCTTTCGGGGACCGATTCGCTGGAACTCGTCACGAGGGCCGGCGCCGGCTACGAGAACCTCGACCTCGACGCGATGACCGACCGCGGCGTCGTCGCCGCTCACGCCCCACAGGGGCCGACAGCCTCGGCCGCCCAGGCCACCGTCGCGATGGTCCTCGCCTGTGCCCACAACATCCCGCGCCAGGAGCACCGCCTCAGGACGCGGGGATGGGAGGCGGCCCGCCAACAGGGGTTCGAACTCCAGAACGCGACTGTCGGGTTCGTCGGCATGGGGCTCATCGGACAGAAGGTGCTCTCGAACCTGGCGCCGTTCCGGGAGGACGGCCTCGAGGCGGTAGTCTACGACCCCTACCTGTCCCCCGAAGAGGCCGACGAACTCGGTCTCGAGCAGGTCGGCCTCGATATGCTGCTGGAGACCTCCGACATCGTCACGCTCCACGTGCCGCTGACCGAGGAGACCCAGGGCATGCTCGGTACGGCCGAGTTCGAGCGGATGCAGGACTCGGCCTATCTGGTCAACACGTCCCGCGGAGGGGTCTACCCGGACGAGGAGCTAGCGGAGGCGCTCCGCGAGGGGGAGCTCGCGGGTGCCGCCGTCGACGTCTTCGAGGACGAACCCGACGTCGAGGGAAATCCGCTGCTCGCCGTCGAGGACATCCTTCTGACGCCACACGTCGCCGGCGTGACGACGGACTCGCTGCGCCGGATCCACCGGATCATGGCGGAGTCGATACACGCCCACAAGAACGGCGACCCGCCGCGAAACGTCCTCAACCCGGCCGCCTACGAACAGCAGACGGGCGAGGCACTCCCCGCGGAGCACGAGACCCCGTCGTTCCGCGGGTGAGGTCGTCTTTCGCGCGAAGCCGAGGGGAGCGGCCCCCCGAGCCCGCCCTCACCGCGAGAAGTCGGCAACTTCCTCCGCGAGCGCCCCACCCTGTTCGGTGTACCAGTGGTGGAGGATCCGGGTGTCCGTGTTGAGGCTGAAGTCCCTGACACCGAGGTCGAGGTACGGCTCGGCCTCGCCGGGGTGGAGTATCTCGGCGCGGGGGGCGACACCCATCTCCAGTGCGGTCTCGATGGTTTCCCGCTCGGCCGCCTCGACCGCCGGAGCGTCGAAGGCGCCGGGCTCGCCGATGCTCAGCGAGTAGTCGGCGGGCCCGAACTGGACCATGTCGATCCCCTCGACGGCGAGGATATCCCCGAGGTTCGCGACCGTCTCCTCCTTCTCGACCATGACCGCGACGACGGCCTCCTCACACCACTCGACGACCTCTTCGGGCGAGGCGTAGCCGCCGACGTAGCCGTTGCGTCGGTCCGACCGGATGCCGTTGTCGCCCTCCGGCTCCGGGCGGACGGCCGCGACGGCCTCCCGGGCGTCCTCGATGGTCCGGACGTCGGCGAACAGCAAATTCTGGATGCCGGCAGCCATCGCGCGCTGGGCGACGAACCCGCGGGACTCCGCGTCGATCTTTATCATCATCGACAGGTCGGACAGCTCCGCCGCACGCGCCATGTTCTCCAGGTCGCGGAGGTCGTAGGGGGCGTACTCCGCGAGGAACTCGACGTAGTCGAACCGGTCGGTCTGGCCGATGACCTCGAGCAGTCCCGGCCACTGGGTCTGCATCCGCGTGCCGATGCTCACCTCGCCGCTCTCGATCCGCTCACGAAGGTGGTTCACGGTGGTGGTACTCCCTCGGGCCCCGGTGAAGACGTTTCCGCCGGTCGGCCCCTGGGGTTCAGGAGTCCCCGACTCCAGTCACTTCGAACCGTGCGCCGCCGGCCGATCCCTCGGTCACCCGGACCGACCAGCCGTGTGCGTTCGCGATCTCCCGCACGATCGCGAGACCGAAGCCCGTCCCGTCTTCGGAGGTCGAGTAGCCAGGGTCGAACACGCTGTCGCGGTGTTCCGCGGGGATCCCGGTGCCGTCGTCCTCGACGTAGAACCCGTCCTCGAGGTCCCCGACGGTGAGCATGACTGCCGCACTGCCCTGCTCGGCGACGCCGTCGGCCGACGCCCGACTGGCCGAGGGACTCCCTCCCTCGCTGTCCTCCGGCGTCTGCGAGGGGCTCGTGGAACCGTGTTCCACGGCGTTGCGGATGAGATTCCCGAACAGCTGTTGCAGGCGGCTCTCGTCGGCGCTGACGGTCCTGTCGGTCTCGACGCGGAGGGTGGCCTCGCCGGTCTCGACGGTCGCCCAGCAGGCCTCGAGCAGGTCCGGGAGGGCGACCTCCTCGCGCTCGCCGGCGGACGCTCCCTCACGCGCGAGGGCGAGGAGGTCGTCGATGAGCGCCTGGCTCCGGTTCAGCGCCTCGGTGGCGTCCTCGAGGTGGTCGTTCCCGGTTTCCTCGCGTGCCAGCTCGACCCGGGCCTGGGCGACGTTGAGCGGGTTCCGCAGGTCGTGAGAGACGACGGCCGCGAACTCCTCGAGGCGCTCGTTCTGTCGGGTCAGCTCCCGCTCGCGCTCGCGGAGCTGTCGGGTCCGCTCGACCTGCTCCAGCGCCGTCGCGATGCTGCCGGCCAGGATCTCCCCGAGGACCAGGTCCCGCTGGTCGAAGGTCTCCGGTGTCGGCGAACAGGCGATGAGGATGCCGTGCGTTCCGACCGGGAGGTGGAGTTCGCTCCGGGCGGTGGAGTCCGGGTTGTAGATGTCCGGGTCCTCGTGGACGTCATCGACCGCCAGCGCCTCGCCGCGCTCGTAGACGCGCCAGGCGATGCTGCCCGGCCCGGTGAAGGTCGGTGGGTCACCAACCACCTCGCGGCCGGCGTCGGTCATGGCGACGGGGACGAGCGCTCCCCCTCCACCGTCGCCCGTATCGCTCCCGTCGCTGGCTGTCCCGTCGTCGCGCTCCTCGTAGAGGTGGATCGCGTTCGCGTCGAGTCCCAGCACGTCGCGGGCAGTTTCGACACCGAGCTCGGCGACTTCCTCGCGGGAGGTGGCGGTCATCAGTTCCCGGGCCGTCTCGTTGAGCGCCTCGAGCCGGCGCTCGTACTCCTTGCGATCGGTGATGTCGCGGATGACGCCGACCCGCTCGGTCCTGCCGTCCGCCCGCGTGATGTTGATCAGCCGGAGCTCTGCGGGAACCGTGTCGCCGTCGGCGACGTTGAAGACGTTCTCGACGACCCCGACAGTCTCCTCGCCGTCGCGCAACTCCTCGCGGACCTCCCGCGCGAGGGCGACGGTTTCGTCGTCGGCCCACTCCGTGATCGGGTCGCCGACCAGTTCCTCGCGGTCGACGCCTTTCAGCGATGCATACGTCCCGTTGACGTAGACGATGGTCTCGTCCTCGTCGAGGACGTAAACCGCGTCTTCGAGTTTCTCGAAGATGCTCTCGTAGCGTTCGAGTTCCCGTTCGCGTTCCTTGCGCTGGGCGATATCCCGGAGCACGCCGGTCGACCCACGGACCGACCCGTTCTCCTCGAGGAGCGTGACCCGCGCCTCGACCGGCACCGTGTCGCCGTCGGCGGTGTGAAGCGTCCCCTCGAACTGGTCGACAGAGCGGTCGCCGGCGAGCAGTTTCCGGACTGCTTCCCGTCCCCGCTCGATGTCTTCCTCCTCGAGGACGAGCGAGGCGTGACTCCCGAGCAGCCGCTCCCGGCTGTAGCCGGTCCACTCGACCAGCGTCTCGTTGACCGTCGTCAACACACCGTCGAGGTCGAGTGCGTAGACGGCGTCGCCGGCCGCCTCGAGGACTGCCCCGGTGCGTTCGAGACCGCGTCTCGAGCGGTACCGCTCGACCGCGTTCCGGACCCGGTTGGCGAGCACGTCGAACTGGCCCGTCCCGGTTCCCTTCTGGAGGTAGTCGGTCACGCCCGCCGAGATGGCCTCGCTCGCGAGGTCCTCGCTCCCCCGGCTGGTGTAGAGAACAAAGGGCAGGTCCGGGTGGTCCTCGCGGACAGCCTCGAGGAGGTCGAGACCGTCCCGTGCCCCCATCTCGTAGTCGGAGACGATGGCGTCGAGCGCCCCCTCCTGGAGGCGGTCGAGCGCCTCGCCGGCCCCCGTCGCGACTTCGACCTCGAACTCCCCCTCGTCCCGCTCGAGGGCGGTCGCCACCAGGCCCGCGAACTCCGGGTCGTCGTCGACGTGGAGCACGCGGATCCGGTCGGTCATTACTATCAACTCGCAAGCAATCAAGTAAATTGTTACTATCGCCGTCTCCGGGTAGCAGTCGGTCCCACCGTTGCGGCCACTCTTCGGACGGTCACTACGCCCGCCACCCCACGCGCACCCGCCCATACGGTCCCACCCGGGTGGCATCGCCGGGTTCGGACAGCTTTGGGGGTCCCTTCGCACGGAGCCGCCAACACTTACCACCCTGCCCCGCGTCGGAGACGCACATGACGGGAGACCTCGCCGCGGAGATCGAGTCGAACACCGACGACCTGCTCGCGCTCGTCGAGCACCTCGTCGAGACACCGACGGTCAGCGGCAACGAGGGACCCGGCCAGGAGGTCGTCGTCGAGTACCTCGAATCGATGGGGCTCGAGCCGGACGTCTGGGTGCCCGAGGAGTCAGACCTGGAGGACCACGAGGGCTACGCCCCGACGTCGGTCACCGAGGAGGTCGGGTTCGAGGGCCGGCCCAACGTCGCCGTCCGGGTCCCGGGTAGCGGCGACGGGCCGACCCTGACCGTCGGCGGCCACATCGACGTCGTCGACGTGACAGCGGACGAGTGGACCCGTGACCCCTGGAGTCTGACACGCGAGGGTGACACGCTGTACGGTCGCGGCGTCGCGGACATGAAAGGCGGGCTGGCTGCCGTTCTCTTTACCGTAAAGACGGTCCGCGAGTCCGACGTCGACCTCGCGGGTGACCTCATCGTCCAGAGCACCATCGAGGAGGAGGCCGGCGGGACCGGCGGGGCGCTCGCGGCCATCGAGCGGGGCTACCTCCCGGACGCGGCGGCCATCGCCGAGCCCTCGAACATCCCCAACATTACCGTCGCCAGCGCAGGTGTGATGTACTTCGAGGTGGAGGTGCCGGGCGTGAGCGCCCACGCCGCACTGGGCCACGAGGGCGACAACGCCATCGGGAACGCCGCGCTCGTCTACCAGGCGCTGGAGGAACTGGACCGGGAGCGAAAGGACCGCATCGACTTCGAGCCCGCCTACCGCGCCAACCCCGGCCTGGAAGGCAATGTCACCAACATCAACGTCGGCCAGATCGAGGCCGGCGACTGGCCGTCGACCCTGCCCAGCCGCGCGACGATGTACGGCCGGGTCGGGTGGCCACCCGGCGAGAGCCGCGAGGAGGTCCGGACGCAGATCGAGGACGCCGTCGCCGGCGCCACCGACCACGAGGACTGGACGGTCGACGCCGAGCCCACCGTCGAGTGGTTCGGCTGGCAGGCCGCGCCCCACTGGACGGACAGCGACTCGGAGATCGCCCAACTTGCGATGCGGAGCGCGGAGGACATCACGGGCGAGACTGGCGCGTTCACCGGCGGGAACGGCGGCATGGACGAACGCTTCTACAAGCGCTACTACGACGTTCCGTCCGTGTCGATCGGGCCGGAACCACACAACATCCACGGCGCCGACGAGCACACGACGGTCACCTCGCTGGTCGAGACCTCGCGGACGTACGCCCGGGTCATCACCGAGTACTGCGGCACTGCGGACTGACCGGCTCGGAACTGTCGGCCGACCAGTTCAGGACCGCTGGTCGACGCGGTTGGTGCGGTTGGTGCGGTCGATGTGGTCGGTGCGGTTGGTGCGGTCGGCGCGGTCGGTGTGGACGATGCGCTCGGCGCGGTCGATGTGCCCAAGGCTACCCGGTGGCGCCACTGGCGACAGGCAAAACGGATCCCGGCGTTACGGTGCGGCAGCGTCTTCGGCCGTGTCGGCGGCCTCGACCCGGATGGTCTTGGCGACGTCGTCCGGCAGTGCCGTCGTCTCGCCGTCCGGGAAGCGGACCGTCACCATCCCGATGGGCGCGACCTCCTCGACCGTCAGGTCCGTCCCCGGGGTGATGCCCGCGTCCTGGAGGTAGGCCAGGCCGTCGGGGTCGCGGTCCCGGACCCGCCTGACGACGACGCGGTCACCCTCCTCGAACTCGGCGAGGGTGGCTCCCTCGGCGTCGTCCATCGGGTCCAGGGCGTCGTTGGGGATCGGGTCCCCGTGGGGGTCGACCTCCGGGTCGTCGAGGACGTCGGCCACCCGGCGCTCGAATTCCTCGCTGATGTGGTGTTCCAGCCGGTCGGCCTCGTCGTGGACCTCCGCCCAGTCGTAGCCCAGCCGCTCGGCGAGGTAGGTCTCGATGAGTCGATGGTGGCGGACGACCTCGAGTGCGACCGTCTCCCCCTCGGTCGTTAGCGTCACCCCCTGGTACTTCTCGCGCTCGACCAGCCCCCGGTCGGCCAGCTTCTCCATCATGCTGGTGGCGGTCGGGGGCGTGACGTCCAGCGTGTCGGCGATCTCGGAGGTCGAGACGGGCTCAGCCCCGCTGCGCTGGAGGTCGTAGATGACCTTCAGATAGTCCTCCATCTCGGGGCTCAGCATACCGGGTCATAGACGAACCCGGAATAAAAACCCCCTGGCAAGGCGCAGTCAGGACTCACCGGTTACTTCCGGCCGGCAGGCAGGACCTCCCACCGCGAGAGGAGCCAGAGCATCCCGTAGCCGGCGACCCCGAGCACGAACACGACGACCGGGATGAGAAACGGGCCGAACGCCTCGACGAGTGGGTCGACAGCCATCAGTCCCTCCGACGCGAACATCAATCGGCCGCGTCGACCCCCTCGACGTCGACCTCTTCGGCGTGGACTAGCAGGCTACAGACGTCGGCCTCGGCGTCGAAGCAGTCCGGACACTGGGGCTGGCGGTCGATGATCGTATCGAGGCGCTCGGCGACGGTCTCGTCGATCACCGGCTCGAGCTGGCGGGCCTCCGCCCGGAAGTCCTCGACCTCGAGCACCTGGAGCAGGAACCGCTCGATGATGCAGTAGTTCTGGAGGGCGTCGCGGGCCCGCATGATCCCCTCCTCCGTGAGGTCGACTCCCTTGTACTTCTCGTGGGCGCAGAGTTCCTGCTCCTCGAGTTTGCCGATCATCTCGTTCGCGCTCGCCGGGCTCACGTCGAGCATGTCCGCGACCGCGCCCGTCGAGGCCGGCCCGTCCTCCGTCTCCTGCACAAGGTAGATCGCCTTCAGGTACTGGTCGGCACTGTTCATGACGAGCGACCCTCCATGAGCCGGGTCACTTCCTCGACGCCTGCCTCTTCCTCGCGCTGGATGGCCCGCAGCTCCGAGAGCAGGCGCTCGCGGTCGATGGTAAACGTCGCCTCGGAGTGCTCGATGGCCTCGATCAGGTCCGCGTAGAACTTGTAGGCGGTCTCCTCGTTACAGAGCTGGTCGTAGAGCACGCCGTCGAAGTCCTCGTCGGCCTCGTAGCGGGCCTCGACCAGCTGCTTGACCTCGTCGAAGGCGACGGTGTCGGCTTCGAGTTCGGCGACGAGCTGGTCGAGCCGGTCGCGGTGGGTCGCCGACTCCGCAGCCGCCTCCCGGAGGAAGGCCCGAACCTCGTCGTCCAGGTCGGCCGTGTCGGCGTGCTTTGCGGCACGGGCCTCCACGACCTCCTCCAGGACGACCCCGATCTGGAGCAGCCTGGCGAGCTGGTGGTCCGAGTCCACCGCCTGGACGCTCATCGACACCCCCCGCTCTCGCGTGTGGCCGGTCCCAACAGGTGCATGCCACATCGTCGGAGATACGCGGACTTAAGCGGTTCCCCGTGGGGCTGGAATACCGACCGGAAAAACCGAGCCGGACGGGAGCTACTGCCGCAGCCGCTCGCTCACGCGGCGCTCGAGGTCCTCGCGGAACTCCTCGACCTCGACTTCCTCGAGGACGGGGACGAAAAAGCCCTCGACCAGCATGTTCGTCGCCTGCTGGGGCGGGACCGACCGGGAGGTCATGTAGAACAGGTCCTCCTTGTCGACCTGGCCCACGGTTGCCGAGTGGCTGGCCTCCGTGTCGTGGTTGTTGATGATCAGCTTCGGGGAGGCGTCGGCCTCGCTGTCGTCGCTGAGCATGAGGGTGTTCTCGCGCTGGTAGGAGTTGGTGTCCCAGGCCTCCCGGCCGACGTTCTGCACGCCCTCGTAGACCGAGCGGGCGCTGTCGTCGAGCACGCCACGGGTGACCAGGTCGGCGGTGGTGTGCTCGTCCTCGTGCCAGACCCGGCTGGCAAGGTCGAAGTGCTGGTCGCCGTGCCCGAAGAAGGCGCCGACGATCTTCGACTCCGAGGACTCACCAACGAGTCGCGTCTCCACGGAGGTCTTGGTCAGCCGGGAGCCGAGGTTGCCATCGATCCAGTTGACCGTTCCGTACCGGCCCGCGTGGCCGCGCTTGACCTGGTAGTTGTAGGTCTCCTCCGAGAGGTCCTGTAGCGTGCCGTACTGGACGTTGGCGTTCTCGCCGGCGGTCGCCTCGACGACGCCGCTGTAGTAGCGCTCGCCATCGACGTCTTCGCCAGTCGACTGGCGCTCCAGGATCGTCACCGAGGCGTTGTCCTCGGCGACGACCAGCGTGTAATTGAACAGCGCCCGGGAGTTCATCCGGGTCCGGATCGTCACCTCGTCGGCAGCGGTGCCCTCGGGGACGTAGACGACGGTTCCTGCCGAGAACAGCGCCGTCGACAGCGCCGTCAGGTAGTCCCGCTGAGGGTCGACGACCGCGCCGAACTGCTCTTCGATGAGGTCGCCGTGTTCCTCCAGTGCCTCCGCCCAGGGCAGCACGTCGACGCCCTCCGCGTCGATGCGGTCCTTCTCCTGGGCGAACTCGAGGGGGTCGACGAAGGACTCGTAGTCGAGCGCGTCGAGGTTCGTCCAGTCCCGGCCTGGGGTGCGGATGACCTCGGGCATGTCCAGCCCCTCGAGGGCATCGAGCGCCTCGAGACGGGTCTCCAGCAACCACTCGGGCTCGCCGAGCTGGTCGCTTATCTCCGTTACCTGCTCCTCGGTGAGGTTTGCGTGTACCTGCGTACTCATGATATGCACCCGGAGGTTATCCGAGCGAGCCCTCCATCTCGAGTTCGATGAGGCGGTTGAGTTCGACCGCGTACTCGATGGGCAGCTCCTCCGTGATCGGCTCGATGAAGCCGGCGACGATCATCTGCTTCGCGTCGTCGTCGTCCAGCCCGCGTGACTGGAGGTAGAAGACGTCCTCGTCGCCGATCTTGCCGACGGTCGCCTCGTGGGCGACGTCGACGTTCTGCTCCTGGATCTCCATGTACGGCATCGTGTCCGACGTCGACTCGTTGTCGAACATCAGCGCGTCACACTCCACGCTCGTGGAGGAGTCCTTCGCGCCGTCAGCCATGTGGACCAGCCCGCGGTAGTTGGTCCGGCCGCCGTCCTTCGAGATGGACTTCGACTCGATGGTCGACTTCGTGTCCGGCGCGTTGTGGTAGACCTTCGCGCCGGTGTCGATGTCCTGGCCCTCGCCCGCG
>JAZKSZ010000220.1:0-3089 GCA_036625795.1 Haloarculaceae archaeon | reverse complement strand
GTGCCTGCTTGAGGTTGCGCTCCTTGCTGTCGCGGGTGCGGAACCGCTCGTTCCACTTCCGGAGTCGCTGCATCTTCTGGCGCTGCCTGGCATCGAGCGAGTTGCCGTAGGCGTCCTTGTCGCGCCAGTCGATGTTGGTCGACAGCCCCTTGTCGTGCATCATGTTCGTGGTGGGCGCGCCGACGCGGGACTTCTCGTCTTTCTCCTGTGAGTCGAAGGCGCGCCACTCGGGCCCGCGGTCGATCTCACCTTCCTCGACGACCAGCCCACACTCCGTGCACACCGTCTCGCCGCGCTCCTCGTCGGCGACGATGTTCCCGCTACACTCGGGGCAGGCTAGCTCCTGATCCGCCGTTTCCTCCTCGGTCTCCTGGGTCTGTGTCCGTTGAGTCATCGTCTCGGATCCGCCGGGCGGGGCGCTCGTGTCTCCGTCTCCCGGCCTTGTTTCGGTAAATCTGGATTCAACCGAAATATACTTAAATATTTCGTTACCGCGACGTAAGCGAGCCGTTCACGGGCGCTGCCTGCCCATATTCGGACATGATTAATCGGTTCAAATAGGTCAGTCCTGTGGGCTCGCGTCGACCTCGCGGCTCTCCTCGACGGCCCTCGTCAGCGAGACGTTCAGAAGTGCCATCGAGACCAGGCCGCCGGCGATGGTGACGACGTTCTTGACCGCGTGGTCGACGACCGCCACCGAGAGGGCGGTGACCGCCCCGACAGGCGTCAGTGCGGCCACGAGCAGGGTAAAGGCTCCCTCGTAGAGGCCGACGCCGCCCGGCGAGAGCGGCAGGACTTTCGCGAGGTTCCCCACGCTGACTGCGAGGAACGTCACTGCCACGAGCACGCCTGGCGCGAGCGCGACGTCGAAGGCGAGCATCACGACGACCGCGACCGCGACGTCGAGCGACCAGACGAGCAGGCTGGTCGCGCTCACGCGAGCGAAGGCGCCGCGGTCCCGGGCGACGGTCTGGACGTCGCCGGCGAACTGTTCGAGCACGCCGGCCACGTAGTCGGCGTAGGCGTCGGAGCTGAGGCGGGTGACGAGTTGCCGGGCGTAGTTGCGCTCCGAGCGGGCGCTGGCGACGATCAGCAGGGTGGCCAGCACCGCAGCAGCCCCGACGGCCGCCGCGACGACCAGTGCCGTCCGGCCGGCTGCCGCGGTGTCCCCGCCCACGCCCCCCGCGAGCGCCGCTGCCAGTTCGCCAGCCTGGCCGGTCACGACCAGTCCCCCGAGCACCGTGCCTGCCAGGACGGCGATCGTCAGCAGGTCGAACACCCGCTCGACGGCCAGTGACGCGAATCCGGAGGGATAGGGGATCCCGCGACGGGCCTTCACGACGTAGGCGCGGACGCCGTCACCGGCCCGCGCCGGGAAGACGAGGTTGCCGGTCTGGCTGATGAATATCGCGCCGGTCAGGAAGGTCCACCGCTCGCGGTAACCGATCGCCGCGAGGATGTCGCGGTACCGGACCCCCCGGAGCGGCCACGAGAGCAGATAGACGGCTGCGCTCGCCGCGACCAGGGCGGGGTCGGCGCTGCCCAGCCGGGCGAGCACCGCGGAGGGGTCGAGGTACACCGTCATCAGCGCGAGCGCCAGCACGACCAGCAGCGTCCCGGCGGCGAGACTCACCCGACGGGTGACCCGCGGGCTGACGCTGAGCTGCCACCAGGTCCGGAGGATCTGGCTACCCATCCCGAGCACGTCCCGGACGATGTTCACCTTCGAGTCGGTCTTCGTCTCCCAGTCGACGGGGAACTCCTTCACCCGGTAGCCCGCTCGCTGTGCCCGGACCAGCACCTCCGTGTCCCAGAACCAGTGGTCGTCCTCGACGTCCTCGAGCAGCGAAAAGAGGACCTCGCGGTCGAAGGCCTTGAAGCCACACTGGTGGTCCTGCAGGTCCGACCGGAGCAACAGCCTGACGAGCCTGTTGTACCCCAGGCTCGGCACCCCGCGCTTGGCCGGTCGGTCGGCCTCGCTGTCGGGCAACCACCGCGACCCCGTCGCGAGGTCGTACGCCCCGGAGCGGACGCTCTCGACCAGCTCCTCGAGGTGGTCCATGTCCGTCGCCAGGTCGGTGTCGAAGTAGACCAAGGTCGCGCCGTGGCTCTCCCGGAAGGCGTGTTCCAGCGCGCCCCCCCGCCCCAGCCGCTCGTCGCTGTGGACGTGTCTGACGGTGTCGTGTTCGCGTGCGAGGCGGTCGGCGATCTCCGGGGTCCGGTCCTCGCAGCCGTCCTCGGCGACGATGACCTCGTAACTCCCGGCCGGCAGGAAGGAGCCGAGCGTCTCGAGGGTGACGCTGACGGTCCCCTCGATGGTCTCCTCCTCGTTGTAGGCGGGGAGGACGACGCTCACCTCGACGTCACTCATCGACAGGTCATTTCCGGAGAATCGGCAAGTACCTTCTGCTTGCCGACACAACGGCCGACGACACGCCGCAGCGGGGGCCCCGGTACTCTCGGCGTCAGTCGAACTGGAACCCTCGGCGTCAGTCGGCTCCTTCCGGCGACCCGGCGGTCGCGAAGGCGCCGATGGATTCGACGCCGACCTCCTGCACCGACCCGTAGGGCCGGTCGACGACGATGTTGCCCGCGGTCTGCCGGCCGACTCCGGGGATGGCGGCCAGTTCGTCCATCGACGCGGCGTTGACGTCCAGCGGGTAGGGAACGCCCGACACCGAGCGGTAGCCGTGGTCGGTGACCGCCACGTCGACCGTCCGCCCGAGTTCGCGCTCGCCTGGGATCCCCACCAGCAGCGGGTACGTGCCCAGTTGCCGTCCGAAGGTCGTGCCGTCCTGGTGGTACTCGAGGTGGACGTCCGGGAGGACCGTTCCCGGCGGCGCGACCCGCTGGAGCATCGGGTTGTCGATCTCCTCGCGGACCGCCCGCTTGTACTGCTTGAACTGCTTTTTGTGGTCGCGGGCGATCTCCGCGCCGGTGTCGGCCATCTCCGTCCCCTCGAAGGCCATCACCTGCCGGATGTTCACCCGCCGGAGCATCAGGCCGGCGTCGTAGACCCGGTGGAGGAACTGCTTGTTGTGCTCGAAGGTCTCCGCGCGCTCGCCCTGCAGGCCGTGGACGAGGTTGAT
>JAZKSZ010000018.1:0-18675 GCA_036625795.1 Haloarculaceae archaeon | reverse complement strand
CCTCGACGGTGAGCTCGACGAGCTCGAAGTCGTCGCCGATGGCGACCCCCTCGTCGACGCTCGTCGTCACCGCCGTGGGGAGTTCGGCAGCCAGGCTCTCGCCCAGCAGCTGTCGCGGGGACAGCACCGCGTCGGCGCCGGCGACACTGTGGTAGTGTGCGAGGGCGGCGTCCTCGACGAGTGTCACCACCTGTACGTCGGGGGCGACGTCCAGTGCCGCGAGCACGATGCTCGCGTTCGCGTCGTCGGCGGCGTCCGCGACGACCGCGCGTGCCGCCCGGATGCCCGCGCGTTCGAGCGCGTCCGTGGACTCGGGGTCGCCGTGGATGACGTCGTACTCCTGCTCGTGGAGGCGCTGGGCCCGCGTCTCGTCGGCCTCGACGAGAACGTACTCCTGGTCTCTGGCCGCCAGTTCCGCGATGAACGCGTCGGTCCGGGAGGTGTGGGCGCAGACGACGACGTGGTCCGCCCGGTCGGGCAGGGTCGTGGGTACCGTCGGCGAGAGCCGTTCCCGGAGCCAGGGCACCGCGAAGACGTCCACGGCGGTGAGGATGAGGCCGATGCCGGTGACCTGCATCAGGATGACGAGGACGTTCATCTGTGGCGTCTGCCAGGGGGCGTCCTCGCCGTAGCCGGTCGTCGTGAAGCTCTGGACGACCACCTCCAGCGACCGGTACAGCGGCTGTGGCTCCCCCTCCCAGACCGCCATCCCGGCGCTGTACGCGAGCGTCAAGACGACGGTCGCCGCAGCCACCAGCGCGAGGTAGTAGACGGTCCGGCGCTTGAGGATGGACATACCGGGACGTCACGCCGGCCTGTATTCACTGTCCGGGGTGGGCATCCCGGTCGCGAGCGACCGGGGGGGTGGCCCTGCGTTCAGACTGGGACGTCCGGCGTCCCGAACGCGCCCTCGTCCTGTGCAGGGTCGTACTGCTCGATGGCCGCCCGGACGACCTCGAAGACGCTGCGTTTGCCCCAGCGGGCGGTGTTCAGGTGGAGGTCGTAGAACTCCCGGTTGTCGACGTCGATCTCGTAGTAGGCGTCGTACCGCTGTGCCTCGCCGACCTCGCGGACCTGCATCTCGGCGACAGTCTCCTCGCGGTCGCTCACCCGCTTCTTGCGGACCTCGTCGGGGGCGTCGAGTCGGATGCGCAGGTCCGCCCGGTCCCCGGCCAGCCAGCCCGCCAGGCGGGACTCGAGGATGCAGGGCTTGTTCGAGGCCCCCCACTCCTCGGCGATGTTGCGGAGCCGCCTGTCCAGCTCGCGGTCGAGTTCGTCCGACTCCTGGGCTTTCGCGCTGAGCTGGGTGAGCGTGAGCCCCTGGTCGTCGGCGAGCTCGCGGAACACGTCGCCGCCGGAGATGTACGGGCAGCCGATCGCGTCGGCCAGCTGCGTGCACAGCGTCGTCGCGCCACAGCCTGGCGGCCCGGAGACGGTGATGAAGAGGTTCGTGTCGATCGATACCGCCGGCTGGCTCCCAGCCCGACTCATAGCTGAGGTGTCGTCCAGTAGACGGAAAAACGGTCCCATTTCCGGTCGGCCCGGATGCCGGCCCACCTCGCACGCGCTGGCCGCCCGGTGCCTGACGACTTATGTCGGTGGCGCGCCAACCCACGGTCATGAGCGAAACCGAGAGCCAGCCGCTGGTTCGCAGGAGCGAGGACATCTCGGCCGAGCCGGTCGACGCCGCTGACGGGCTCACGAAGGCGGTGCTCGTCGGCGAGGAACACGGCGCGCCAAACGTCGCAATCCGGGAGTTCCGGCTCGCGCCCGGCGGGACGGTGCCGCGCCACACCAACGAGATCGAGCACGAACAGTACGTCCTCCAGGGGGAGTACGTCGTGGGAGTTGCGGGAGAGGAGTACACCGTCGGCCCGGGCGACGCGGTCCACATCCCCGCTGGCGCGGTCCACTGGTACCGCAACGAGGGTGCGGAGGCGGGCGTGTTCATCTGTGCGGTGCCGACCGGCGACGACGCGATTCAGGTTCTCGAGGAGGACCCGCAGCGCTGAAAGAGCCACTCCCTGCAGTTGTCACGGCAGACTGAGGGTGTCGAGGCCGCCTTCCTCGACGAGGGCGGCGGCGAGTCGGAGCCCTCGCGTTCCCGGAAGGCCTTGCGGCCGGTCAGTCGTCGTCGGGGCTGCGTTGGGTGCCGAACCCGGTCCGGCTCATCCGCCCCCAGGCGTCGATCCCCGTGAGGTACTCGTAGAGGCCGCGCCAGGCGATGTAGGCCTTCCACTGGCGGTAGCCGACGTTCTCGAGGATCGCGTACGCGAGCAGCAAGCCGGTTTCGCTCGCCCGGCCGTACCGGCGGTACGTCGAGACCTCGCTGAACACGCAGAACCACGAGAGAAAGACCCCGAAGACGCTGGTGACCAGGAAGAACGTGAGCACGACGGCGGGGTCGAGGATACCCAGAAGCGCCATGACCGGGAGCAACAGGTAGCCAAAGCCCTCGAGGATCGGCCCGACGGCCTCGCTGAGGAGGAAGTAGGGCAACGCGTAGGTCCCGACCCGGCCGTACTTCCGACGGCCGATGAGGTCGCGGTGGGTGGCGAGCGTCTCCACCATCCCTCGGTACCAGCGGCGCCGCTGGCGGCTCAGTGCTGCGAGCGTCTCCGGGGCCTCGGTCCACGCGACGGGTTCGGGGACGAACGTGACGTCGTACTCCCTGTCGGCGTCGATCATGTGGCGGTGGATCCGGAGGACGAAATCGAAGTCCTCGGTGACGGTGTCCCGGCGGTAGCCACCGACCTCGCGGGCGATATCGGTCCGGAAGACGCCGAAAGCACCCGAGATGAGGATGAGGCCGCCGAGCCGGTCCAGCCCCAGCCGCCCGGAGTAGAAGGCCCGGAGGTACTCGACGACCTGGAGGCCGAGCAGGGGGGTCGACGGGACGACGACGTCGGTGACCTGGCCGAACTCGACGGTGCTCCGGTTCACGAGCCGGACGGACCCGCCGGTGGCGACGACGCGCTCGGGATACTCCCGGAAAGGGCGGACCACCTGTAGCAGCGACGACCGGTCGATGACGGTGTCGGCGTCGACCGAACAGAACAGCTCCTTGTCGGTCAGCCAGACCCCGGCGTTCAGCGCGTCGCTTTTCCCGCCGTTCTCCTTGTCGACGACGAGCAGGTTCTCGTGTGTCGCCGACCCGTAGACCTGTCGGACCGGCTCGCAGGGCATCTCGAAGGGGACCTCGGCGTCGATCGGCGACAGGTCGTAGGCCGCACGCAACCGGCCGAGGGTGTCGTCGGTCGAACCGTCGTTGACCACGACGACCTCCGCGTCGGGGTACTCGAGGGAGAGCAGCGAGCGGAGGTTCTCCTCGATAGTCTCGGCCTCGTTGTAGGCAGGGACGATGACCGCGATGCCGGGCAGGAACGGGCTCCCGAGCTCCTGGTACGGCGGGTCCCACTCGGACTCCCGTTTCCGGTCGTACAGCCCCAGCAGCGCCACCACGTGGATGAGCAGGTAGTTCGTGTTGACGACGACGAAAAACAGGATCGCGAAGACGGCAAACGCCTGGATCGACAGCACCAGGAGTTCGGCGAGCGACGTCATCAGACGCTCACCCCGCGGGCCTCGGCCTTCCGGGTGAGCCACCACCAGACGTCGTCGGCCACGACGTTGGGTGGCGGTTCGCCGTCCGTCCTGGCGAGCCCGCGCAGCGCCGCCAGCTTGACGCGGGGAACCGGGTCCGACTCGAAGACCCGCTGCAGCGTCGCGACCGCTTCGGGGTCACCCCAGACAGTCAGGGTCCGACAGAGCGCGCGCCTGACTGCCGGGTCGGGGTCGCCGGCCAGGGAGTCGAGGTCGACCGCGTCCCGGATGTCGCTGCGCCAGCCGTACTGCTGGAGCGCGGCCACCGCTGCCGCCCGGACGGTCGGCGTCGGGTGGTCGAGCGCCCCGAGCAGCCACCCGGCCGGGGCGGACTCGTCGAGGACGTTGTAGTGACTGACCGCCCGCAACACCTGGACCAGAAGCGGCGACTCCCAGGTGTCGCTGTGTGCGGCCGCGTACTCGAACAGGACGGTCGGGTCACTGCGGTGGAGGCGGTACAGCGTGTCGAGGCCGAACGCGGTCAGCCGTTCGCCACGGCCGAGCAACAGCTCCGTGCCGGCGGACCGGGCGTCCGAGGTTCCGGTGACGTGGAGGAGCCGCGCACCCGCCGCTTCGAGGTCGCGGTCACCCCGACACGCCGCCTGGAGCGTCTCCGGCGGGACCGGGCAGTCGAGCAGCGTCAGCCACGACAGCGCCCGGAGTTTCGCGTACCGACTGGCGTCGGTGCTCCGGACGGTGCGCCGCTCGCGCTCGGGGATCCCGAGTGTCTCCGCGGCGTTTCGGAGTACTCTGTGTTCTCTCCCCTGGAGGGTGCGGAGGTACGACTGGATGAGGTCCTCGGCGATGCGTCGCTCCAGCGGCGAGAGCCCCTCGGCCCAGGCCGTCCAGTCGGGGTCGTTGTCGGCGAGCGTCGCGAGCAGCGACTCCCTGACTGCCGGCCGGCGCCGGTCGGCGCGCTCCTCCCGTCTGCTCCGGACGCCGGCGTAGCCGAGCGTCGCAGCCAGCAGAACGGCGAGAAACAGCGACATGACCGTCCCGAGTGCCAGCGCGACGGTGACCGGCTCGGGGAGCGCCATCGGGTCAGTCCACGACGCTCCGCAGCCGGCTGCGGAGGTCCTGCAGCCGGAAGGGTTTGGCCATGTAGTAGGTCGCCCCGGCGTCGAACCCCCTGGCGACGTCCTCCTCGCGTCCCCGGGACGTGAGCAGTAACACCGGGACGTCCGCGAGCCGGTCGGTCTCCCGGATCCGCTGCAGGACCTCGAACCCGTCCATCCCCGGCATCATGATGTCGAGGACGACCGCGTCCGGCGGCCCGAACCACTCGAGGTGCGTCCAGCAGTCGACGCCGTTCTCGAAGGCCGCAACGTCGAACCCGTCGTTCTCGAGGTTGAACTCGATGAAATCGCGGATCTCCGCCTTGTCGTCGGCGATGACGACGCGCGTGGTGTCGCCCCGCGTGTCCGCCCCGCTCTCCGCCTGGGCGTCCAGTCGGATCCACTGGTCGTCCTGCATCCCATCACCACCCCGTTTTCGTAAGTGCCGGCTGCCAGCCAAATAAGATATCCGGCCGATACCTCTACCTCCACCTCCACGGGGGCGCACCGGACCCACAGCGGGGGAGAGGAGGCCGGGGTGTCCGTCTGCGCGGCCCCGACCGGCGCCGACACGGGTCATATTCTCGAGGAGGGTCCGGGGCACTGAAATAAGCGGCCCTCCTATCGGGAGCCGTGTCTCAGCAGGTCGAGCGTGTCGACACCGTCTTCCTCCACGAGGACGGCGAGGAGTTCCGGGTCGTCGCCAGCCGCGACGGCGACCGGGTGTTCCAGGGGCGACTCGAGGTCACCGAGCGCGACGCCGGACCCCGCCCCGCCCGACTCCGGGTCACGGACGGAACCAGCGAGCAACTGTACAGCCCCGACGAGTTCGTCGACCTGGCCCGCGGAGCGGCCCGGATCCGCGTCTCCGAGCAGACCTCCCGGGCCGGCCGGCAGACGTTGCGGGAGCTGCTCGACGCCTACCAGCTCGAGGCGAAGGTCGTCCGGACCTGCCGGTACTGCGCCAACAGCGGCCGTTACTCACCGATCACCGCCGAAACTGCCATCAACGCCGACGGCGAGGACATCTGTCCGGACTGTGCCCGCGCGGAACTCGACCGTGAACTCGCCTACCGGGGGGAGATCACCGGCTCGGCGCGTGACCGCCTGGAGGACCTGCTGCTCGAGGTCCAGGACTTAGACCGGATCACCGACCTGCTCTCGGGGGAACTCGACCCCGACCTGACGAAGTTCGACGAGATCAGCGCGACCGTCGACGAGGTCGACCCCGTACCGACGGGCGACCTGAACCTCCACCCGGGGATCCAGTCGAAACTCGAGGAGCGGTTCGACACCCTCCTGCCGGTCCAGAGTCTCGCCGTCGAGAACGGTGCCACCGAGGGTGAAGACCAGCTCGTCGTGAGTGCGACGGCAACCGGAAAAACCCTCGTGGGTGAGATGGCCGGCCTCGACCGGGTGCTCAACGGCGAGGGGAAGATGCTCTTTCTCGTGCCGCTGGTCGCGCTGGCCAACCAGAAATACGAGCAGTTCCAGGAACGGTACGGCGACATCGCTGACGTGACGCTGCGGGTCGGCGCCAGCCGGATCAACGACGACGGCTCTGGCTTTGACCCCTCGGCGGACATCGTCGTCGGAACCTACGAGGGGGTCGACCACGCGCTCCGGACCGGCCGGGACCTCGGCGACGTGGGGACGGTCGTCATCGACGAGGTCCACACCCTGGGCGAGCCCGAGCGGGGCCACCGGCTGGACGGGCTCATCGCCCGCCTGACGGACTACTGCCGGCAGCGCGGGACCGACGCCCAGTGGGTCTACCTGTCGGCGACGGTCGGCAACCCGGAGGCGCTCGCGGCGGCGCTGGAGGCGACGCTCATCGAGTTCGAGGAGCGGCCGGTCCCCATCGAACGCCACGTCACATTTCTCGACAGCCGCGAGAAGGTGGACGTCGAGAACCGGCTCGTCAGGCGCGCGTTCGACAGCAAATCGAGCAAGGGCTACCGGGGCCAGACGATCATCTTCACCAACTCCCGGCGGCGGTGTCACGAGATTTCCCGCCGGCTGGAGTACGACTCCGCCCCCTACCACGCCGGGCTGGACAACAAGCGTCGCTCCCGTGTCGAGGGGCAGTTCGCCGACCAGGAGCTGGCTGCGGTGGTAACGACCGCGGCGCTGGCGGCGGGGGTTGACTTCCCGGCCTCGCAGGTGATCTTCGACTCGCTGGCGATGGGGATCGAGTGGCTCTCGGTCCAGGAGTTCAGCCAGATGCTCGGCCGGGCCGGCCGGCCCGACTACCACGACAAGGGGACCGTCTACCTGCTGGTCGAGCCCGACGGCACCTACCACAACTCCCAGGAGATGACCGAGGACGAGGTGGCCTTCAAGCTGCTGAAGGGGGAGATGGAGCCCGTCCGGACCCGCTACGACGGGCCGGCCGCCGTCGAGGAGACGCTGGCGAACATCACCGTCGCCGGCTCGCGCGCCAAGGAGCTCAACGAGTCGATGGTGGGGGAGGTGCCAACGAAACACGCGCTGGGAAAACTCATCGAGTACGGCTTCATCGACGGGCTGGAGCCGACGCCGCTGGGCCGGGCGGTGACCCGCCACTTCCTCTCGCCCGGCGACGCCTTCGCCATCCTCGACAGCCTCCGGAAGGGCGAGGACGCCTACGACCTCGTTGCCCGGATGGAGCTGCGCGAGGACGACCGGTAGCCCTCCGGGGCGCGTCGACCGCGCCCGCTCAGCGGCCGAACGCGACCCGGAGTGACACCTCCGCCACGGCGTCCGGCGACGGGGGGCCGACGCCGACCTCGGCCGTGTTGTCGATGAAGACGACGTGGTCATCCCCCTCCAGAGTGCCGAGGAGCCGTCCCGTCGGACGCCCGGTGGCGGTCAACGCGTCGACGCTCCGGGACAGTGCCGCCTCCCCGGGGAAGTCCGCCGCAACGTCGACCGGGACCGTGTAGATGTCCACCGGGAACGGGGCGGAGAACTGGACGAGCGTCGTCTGTCGGTCGGAGACGGGAATCCGGACGCCGGTGCGGTCCTCGACGGCGTACTCCCGCGTCCGGTCGGCCTCCCACTCCCCGGGAGTCCCCGCGGGCTCCGTCCGGGTCGGTGTTGGCGTGACAGCCCCCGTGCGCGTCTCGGTCCCCGTCGCTGTCCGTGTCGCGGTCCCGACTCCTGGTCCATCCCCCGACTCGCGCGGCTGGCACTCCCGGTCGGGCGGCGTAACCGGCTGGACCGACCCCCAGGACCCGTACTCGACGACTGCGGTCCCCGTCTCGGTCCGGCGCAAATACCCCGTCTCGACGTCCACGTAGTAGGTCGGCTGCCCGCCGTCGCCGGCCGGCGTGGCCGCCGTCGTCTCCGGTTCACCCGTCCCGGTGGCCGGCGCGGTCGTGCCGGACGCGGCCGCATCGGTCGCCGCCGCCGCCCTGGATTCGTTCCCCGCCGTTCGGGTGGCGGTCATCCGCTCCCCGGTCGGTTCGAACCGGTACGTCTCCCGGCCGTCGACGGTGGTCCGCTCGACCAGGCGCAGGTCCATGCTGGCCGAGTCCTCGCCGTCTGCTCCGCCCGGCGGTCGCCCGCCGCCGTCCCCGACCTCGTACCGGACACACCGGTCACCGGTCACGAGATAGCCCTGCCCGTCGACGAGGTACGTCTCCGTCGCCGTCGCTCCCTGCTCGGTGCGGACGTACTGGTCGTTGCCGTCGACCCTTCCAGTCAGCGTCGTCTGCCCCTCGCCCGCACCGACGCTGACGGAAAGTTCGTACGACCGGCCGCCGCGGACGGCCTCCTCGAAGGCGAGTGTCGCGCCTGCCGAGAGGTCCTCCGGCGGCCCGCCGGTTCCGGGCGCTTCCGGCGCGAACGGGTCGTTGTCGTCCGGGCAGCCGGCAAGCGCCATCGCTAACGGCGGCAGCGAGAGCGTCTTCAGCACGGACCGCCGCCGCGTCGAGACCGAGCGGCCGGTGTCGGTGGCCTCCTCGTCCCCGTCACCCAAGGGACGCGACCGCTCGGTGTCCGGCCTCCGCGTGACGTCGTCCCCTGGCGCATCGTTCTCTTTCATGGGTCTCAGCCGATGTGTACCGTCGGGCTCCCGGACGCGATGGTGTTCGGGCCGGCGGACTCGACGATCGGGTCGCCCATGCGGGCGGCCGGCAGGCCGTTTATCAGGACTGTCGTGCTGCCGAACGTGACGGTGCCGCCGACGTGGGGCGTCGGTCCGGTCGTGAGTGGACAGGCGTGGAAATCGGTCCCGACCCGCCACGCCGGCATCCCCTCGATGAGGACGTTCGTGCTCCCCGGGCCCGGCGAGAGCGGTGTCCCGTGTGCGGTCACGTCGAGGAGGCGTGCTGCTGGTGGCATGGTCAGTTCAGGTTGATGAGCGCGCCCTGCAGGGTCATCGGTCCACTCGCCATCGCCTCGATCAACCCCGCGTCGAGGGACACCTCGCCGTTCGCCGTGAGGCTGACCTCGCTGTTCCCCTCGACGGCGACCGCGTCCCGGCTCCGGAGCGAGAGAGTCCGGCTGGACTCGAGTTCGATGGTCGGCGCCTCGAGCGAGATGCCCTCCTCGCTGCGGAGTTTGAGTTCACCCGTCTCCTCGTCGCACGCGACCGAACACGCACCCTCGTCCGCCGTCTGTGCTGTCCCCGGAGGCTCCTCAAGCGCCGACGCCAGCGCGTCCCGGACCTCGTGGAGGTCCCCGACGTCGCCGTCGCCGGGCACCCGAAGGTTCCCCTCCGCGTCGAAGACGTAGGCGTCGCCCGACTCGGCGTGTTCGATGTGGAGTTCGCGGGCGTCGTCGTCGACGGCCAGGGTCCACGGCGTTCCCTCGAGGACGGTCTCTTCCCGATTTGACATGAGGAGGAGTTGATGGCCTGTTGAAATAAAGCTGCGGGCCGCCGGACGGAAGCGACCGTCGCGCCCGCCGGGAGACAGTTGTTTTTTGGTCGGACCGGCTGTTGGCCCAGACGTGCCAGCCGTCACTGCCGGGACCGTCGTCGTGTTCGTGCTGATCCTCCTCGCGCTGGTGCTGTTCGCGCTCGAGCCGGTCCCGGTCGACGTGACGGCGCTCACCATCCTGGTCGCGCTGCTCCTCGTCGACCCCGTCACCCAGGGGCTCGCCGACGCCGGCCTGCTGGCCGAGCCGGTCTACGTGCTCCGGAGCCCCGGCGAGGAGCTCGCCGCGGCGACCACCCGCGGGCTCTCGGGTTTTGCCTCGAGTGCGACGATCACCGTGCTGGCGATGTTCATCCTCTCGGGGGGCGTCCAGCGGACGGGCGTGATCCAGCGGCTCGGCGAGTGGGTGGCGGGGCTGACTGGCGACAGCGAGCGCCGCCAGGTCGGCGCAACCATCGGGATCGTCAGCCCCCTCTCCGGCTTCATCAACAACACCGCCGCGGTCGCGATCCTGATGCCGATGGTCTCGGACCTGGCTCACAAGACCCGCAACTCCCCCTCGAAGCTGCTGCTCCCGCTGTCCTACGCCTCGATGTTCGGCGGGATGCTCACCCTGATCGGCACCTCGACGAACATCCTCGCCAGCGAGCTGTACGCGGAGTTTTCCGGCCGGCCGTTCTCGATGTTCGAGTTCACGCAGCTGGGGGTCGTGGTGACCGTGGTCGGGGCGGCCTACCTGCTGACAGTCGGCCGGTGGCTCACCCCGGCGCGGATCAGGCCCGAGGACGACCTGACCGCGGAGTTCGGCCTCGAGGAGTACCTCACGGAGGTCGTCGTCCGGGAGGACTCGGTGCTCGTCGGCAAGACCGTCAGCGAGGGACTCTCCTCGGTGGAATTCGACGTCGACGTCCTCCAGCTGGTCCGGGACGGCCGGGCCTTCGCCGAGCCGCTCGACCCCAAGACCGTCCACGCCGGGGACGTCCTCGCGGTCCGGGTCGACCGCGACACGCTGGTCGACCTGCTCGACGCCGAGGGGCTGGACGTGCTGGCCGACGTCGAGGTGACCGACGAGGAGCTGGAGGCGCCGGACGAGGCGAGCAACCTCGTCGAGGTGGTCGTCGCCCCCGGCTCCCGGCTGGTCGGGAAGTCCCTGGCCGGCGTTGCCTTCCGCCAGCAGTACGACGCCACGGTCCTCGCGCTCCGGCGGGGCGGGGACCTCATCCGCGAGCGGATGGACGAGCTTCAGCTACGGGTCGGGGACACGCTGCTCGTCCAGGGCCCCTCGAGCAGCCTCCGCCGCATGGAGAACAACCCCGACTTCATCGTCGCCCAGGAGGTCGAACGCCCGGACGTCCGCACCTCGAAGACGCCGGTCGCGGTCGGACTCGTCGCTGCGGTTGTCGGGCTGGCGGCGCTGACCCCCATCCCGATCGTCGCCGCCGCGCTCGCCGGCGCCCTCGGGATGGTCCTGACGGGCTGTCTCCAGCCGACCGAGGTGTACGGCACCGTCCAGTGGGACGTCATCTTCCTGCTCGCGGGGGTGATCCCGCTGGGGATCGCCCTCGAGACGACCGGCGGCGCGGCGCTGATCGCGGACGCGGTGGTGGCCGCGTCGGCCACCCTCCCCGCGGTCGCCGTCCTCGGCCTGCTCTACGTGATCACCGCCGTCCTCACGAACATCGTCTCGAACAACGCGAGCGTCGTGCTGATGGTTCCGGTGGCTATCGAAGTCGCCAGCCAGCTCCCCGGGGACAGCGCGCTCGCGTTCGTGCTCGCGGTCACCTTCGCCGCCTCGACGGCCTTCATGACGCCGGTGGGCTACCAGACCAACCTCTTCGTCTACGGCCCCGGCGGCTACCGCTTCACCGACTACATCCGCGTCGGCGGCCCCCTACAGGCCATCTTCGCGGTCGTGACGACGCTGGGTATCGCCTTCTTCTGGGGCGTCTGAGGCCAACGCACAAGCCCGTCGAGTCCCTACCGCGAGTGTGCCAACCGTCGAGTACGAAGACGCGGATGGCCGGCGAGGGACCGTCGAGTGTGCGGCCGGCGAGACGCTCCGGGACGCCCTCCTGGCCGCGGACCTGCCGGTCCACAACGGCCCCCGGCTAGTTTCCTGTCACGGCCACGGCACTTGCGGGACCTGCGCGGTCGCCGTCGAGGGGTCGGTCGACCCGCCCGAGCCGGAGGGCCGCGAGCGAGCGCGGCTCTCCGTCCCACCACACGCCCCGGACTCGGGACTCCGGCTGGCCTGTCAGGTGACCGTCGAGGACGACTGCCAGGTCCGGAAAGGGACCGGATTCTGGGGACAGGACCTGCCGGAGACCGGTACCGGCCAGGACTGACCGTGGCCCGGCGGCGCGCCCTCCTGTGGCTGCTCTGGGCTGCGAGCCGGCCCGCGCAACTGCTCCTCGTGGTGGGCGTGTACGCCCTCGGGGTCAAGGCCGCAGACGTGCTGGGAGCCAGTGTCGACTCCCGAACGGTCCTCGTGGGGGCGGGTGTGCTCGTGCCCGTCGCGGCAAGCGTCCACTACGCCAACGAGTACGCCGACCACGAGACGGACGCACTGACCGACCGGACGCCCTTCTCGGGAGGCAGCGGCGCGCTCGCGGCAACCGGTCTCCCCCGGTCGACCCTGCTTGGGGCTGCCCTCGGAGCACTGGCCGTCGGTACCGCACTCGCCGGTGCGGCAGCGGCGGTCGGACACCTGGACGGACTCGCGCTCGGGCTACTGGCAGTCATCGCGGCCTTCGGCTGGCAGTACTCGGTCGGGCCGCTCCGGCTGGCCTGGCGCGGGTTCGGGGAGGTCGCCAACGCCGCGCTGGGCGGGCTCGCCCTGCCGGCCTACGCCGCCGCCGCGGTTGACGGGCCGGCCGGGACGGTCGCGCTCGCCTCCGTCCCCTTCTTTCTGGTCGTCCTCCTGAACCTCTTTGCGACCCAGTGGCCCGACCGCGAGGCCGACGCCGCCGTCGGGAAGCGAACGCTCGCCGTTCGCTGGTCGCCCGGCCGGCTCCGGCGGGTCTACACTCTCGTCGGCGTCGCCGCCGCCGGCTCGGTGCTGGCGCTGCACCCGGACCCGCTGGCGACCCCCGTCGCGCTCGGGAGCCTGGCCGCGGTCCCGCCGCTCGCGCTCGGCTGGCTGGGCTACACCCGCCGGGAGGTTCCCTGGCCCACGGTCGCGGGGATGGTCGCCCTCGCAGCCGGGCAGTTCGCCGGCTGGTGTCTGGGCTAACGCTGCGGAGCCAGCTCGTCGTCGGCGTAGGCGCCGGGGTCGAACGACCAGTCCCACTCCCGGTAGGATAGCGAGGGCGTTGCGTCCCGGGGGAGCTGGTCGTACCGCCGGAGGAAGTCGTAGACGCCGCGTTTCCCACCGAAGTCGCCGCGGAACCACAGCAACACCCGCGGGACGAGCGCCGCGTCGGCCCCAGGGTCGTACTCGACGTGTTCCTCGAGGTACCCGCGCGTCGCCAGGTCGAGTTGGTCGTCGACGGCCTCGCGGGTGTAGGCGGCGACCGGCGGACAGCTCTCCGCGCCGCAGTTCAGCGCGAAGTGGACCCGGGGGTCGCGCTCGTCGGGGGCGTGTCTGTCGGCGAACCCGCTCCGGAGCGGCCGGGGGACACGCAGGTACCCCATCGTGTACTTGTGGTACGACCGCCGCAGGAGGCCGTGTTCGATGTCGTCGAGGCTCAGCGGCTGGCCGGCGACGGCGAGCAGGTCGGCCGAGAAGAACTCGCGCCGGCTCTCGTACCGCCCGGGGTCGGCCGCGAGCGCCCGCTGGGTGACGGCGTTGTAGACGTTGGTCCAGAAGGCCACCCGCGCCCGGTCGGTGTCGAGTGCGGCCGCGAGCCCCCCGTCGTCGAGGTCCGCGAGGTCGGCGGCCAGTCCTGCCGTGGGTTCCCCTCGGCGGACGGCCAGCAGGAACTCCGCGGAGAGCGGGACCGGGTCGGTCACGCCCACTGGTAGGTGTCGCTTTCACATGACCGTTCGGCTGCCGTGTGCCGGCTCAACCGTACCGCTCCTCGAGGTCGCGTTTCGTGCTGGCGACGACGGCCTCCTCGGCGCGGCCCATCGCCCGCAGCGCCTCGTCGGTGTAGTCGACCTCGACGGCCGGGAGCCCGCCCAGCGTCGCCCCGAGACCCCCGAGTCCGCCCAGTACGTCGCCGGGGTCGAAGCGGACGGCCATCCGGAAGGCGCTGCGGTCCTCGCGCAGCGGTCCGGTAAAGGCGAAGTGGTTCTCGACGAGCGCGACCGCCTCCTCCTCGGAGAGCGCCGCGGTCACCGCGGGCCAGAACTCCGCTTCCTCGGCGGCCACCACCGGCGCCAGCGCCTCGCCGAACCGGCGCTGGCGCTCGACCAGCCGGTCCCGGACCGTTGCCCGGCGCTGGGCGGACAGGTCCGGCCGGAGCGCGTCCCCGTAGGCGTCGGCCGCGAGTAGCGGCTCCCGGTAGGCGTCGATCCCCTCGTCGCTCTCGACGTAGTCGAGCAGCGTCTCGAACTGGTCGAGCACCTGCCCGCGGTAGGCGTCGAGTTCGGGCTGGACGACCCGCTCGCGGAGCAGCTCCGAGTTCCCCAGCAGCCTGTCGACGGCCCCGCTGCCCGGGCCGCCCTCCCGCAGCGCCCGGCCGACCCGGAAGGCCTCGGCCGTCCGGTCGATCGCCCTGTCGACGTACCGCTCGAACCCCTCGCGGACTGCGGCGCGTGTCACGCCCACCTGTTGGGCCGCGGCGGGCTTGTAGCTGGCGCCCCCCGGCCAGCCGTCGGGACCGACTCGCGTGGCCCCGGGCGGGGCGAGTACCCCGACCCGGCGTCACACGCCCGCGGGACGTGCGTCTGACCGGGGTTTTTGCTGCCGGCTGCCGACGTCGCTGCCGATGACAGACCGGGCCCCCGAGATGACAGAGGTCACTGTCGAGTTCGACGAGGCGGTGCTCGAGGAGGTCGACGAGGTGGCCTTCCGGAACCACCGGGACCACCGCGAGGCCGCTGTCCGCGAGCTGCTCGACCGGTGGCTGAAAGCGCGGGCAGATGACGGCGACGGGACGGAGTGAGCCGCTACTGCTCGGCTTCGGGGTTCGGTGGCGGGTCGAACAGCGCCGCCAGCAGCGACCGCTCCGCCTTCCGCAGGTGGGAGTGAAGCGTCGGCGAGGAGATGTCGAGGGCCTCCGCGACCTCCTCGGCGTCGGAGTCGCGGGGCCAGTTGAAGTAGCCGGCCCGGTAGGCGGCCTCCAGCGCCTCCCGCTGGCGCTCGGTGAGGTCCGCGAGCCGGTCCTCGGGGAGCGGGTCGGCGGCCTCGGGCAGGGTCGCTCGCTCGCGCTTGCTGAGCACGCGGGTGTCGCGGTACTGCCCGGTGACACTGTCGAGCAGCGAGCGGACCTCCGCGCCGGACGCGACCTCGAACTCGTACCGGCCGGTCCCGCCGTCGGCGCGGACCGCCGTGACGTTGGTCCCGTGGTCGACGAGCGTCCCGAGCAGCGCCTCCCCGGTCGGCCGCCACTCCAGCAACCCGCCGTCCTCGCCCTCACGGACCACCCGCACCGGGCCCGTCGCCACGTCCGCGAGCGCGTCGCGGGCGGTTCCGGCCTCCGCCCCCGTCACGCCGAGGTATGCCACCGTCCCCTCCTCCCCGGAGGGGACTAAGCCCTCGAGTTCGAACCCGCAGGCCGACGCGGTCGCGGCCGCCACCAGCGGCTCTCCCCCGTCCCCACACTCCAGTTCGAGTTCGACGACCGCGTCCGCCGAGAGCAGTTGGCGAGTCTCGACGGCGTTTATCGCGTGGCCGATGGTCTCCCCGAGCTCCCCGAGGATCGACCGCTCGCGGTCGCTGACGGTCTCCCGCTCGGTGTAGAGCCCGAGCGCGCCGTAGACGGTCCGGCCGTAGACCAGCGGGACCACCGTCCAGGTGCCGGGGTCGGGCTCGGTGTCCTCGGGTCTGGAGCCGGGCTCGGCACCCTCGGATCCGGGGTCGGTCCCAGCCCCACTCCCGGCGACGGGATTGACATCGTCCCCCCCGTCGGCGGGTGTGTGTGCGGCGCCGGGCTCCGGGTCGGCGGCGTCGCGGGAGCGCTGCCGGAAATCCTCGTCGACGACTGGCGGGTCCGGCCCGTCACCCGCGACCGTCCACCGGTCGGCTTCCCCCCGCCAGGTCGGGACGTCGGCGATGCAGGCCGTCCGGTAGAGGGCGGCGCCGGCCACCCGCTCGGTGACCGCCCGGGCGACCTCCTCGCGGCTCCGGGCGGAGACCAGCGCCTGGTTGACCCCGCGCAACACGGCGTTGAGGTCGTTGGCCGTCTCCAGCTCGTCGCGCTGGCGGGCCAGCCGGCGCTCGCGCTCCTTCCGGCTGGTCACGTCGTGGACGACCAGCGTGTTGCCGATGCGGCGCCCCTGGCGGTCGGTGACCGGCGAGGTCCGGACCTCGTAGGTCCGGTCCGCCCGCTCGACCTCCGCCAGGGCGTCCTCGGTGTCGAAGTCCAGCCGGGACTCGTCGACCAGGAGCTCGACGTCCCGGCCGACGGCCTCCGTGGCCGCACAGTCAAGCACCTCCTCGGCGGCCGCGTTGCAGTAGACGATCCGGTTCGCGTTGTCGACGATGACGATGCCGGCGTCGAGCTGGCTGAGGGCGGCGTTGCGGCCGAGCTGGCGGGTCGCGGGGACCAGGTCGAACAGCTGGCGGCGAAAGAGAGCGTACCCGAAGGCCACGCCGGTGACCGTGAACGCGTAGGGGGTGGGGTCGAGCGTCCCCGGGTCCACGAGGACGAACAGGTCCGCCACGTTCACCAGAAACGGCGTGGCGATCCCCACCAGGAGCAGCGCCGACTGGTCGGTGTAGAGGTAGTCGGACTGGTAGACCAGGCGGACCAGCAGTGCCGCGGCGACCGCGACCAGGACGTACGCGTAGACGACCGCCACCCAGAACAGCGGTCCCCAGGTGGGGTCCTCGATGGTCAGGCCGTCGACGGTCACGAAGGAGTGGTCGGCCCAGAACAGGCCGTGCCAGGGGTTGGTCCACACCGCGAGGACAACCGCGGCTGGTACGACAAGCAGGGCAGCGACGGTCCTGCGGGTGATGAAGCCGTCGTAGCCGGTGTACGCGAGCGCGAACAGCAACAGCCACACCCCGGTGGTCGCCAGAGCCAGCCAGGCGACCCGCATCCAGACGACCCGCCAGAACTCGTCGGCGGTCAGCAGGCCGGCCGCGTAGCTCGCCGACCAGTGTGCGAGCGCCGCCATCAGCACGGCGAAGGCGACCGCACCGGGCTCCTGGCGGTTCCGGTAGGCGTAGACCGCGAGCAGCGCTGTCAGTAGCGCCGAGACCGTCAGCAGCGAGATGTGAAGCGTCGCTATCACCGCCATTGGCACTCACCCCGGACGGGTCGCCAGCCCCGCCCACTCCGGTGTCGCCACATCTGCTAGCCGGATTGTACAACGAAAGAAGGGATATAAAGCTCTTGTCCGGCCCCCGCGAGTCCGCTCCACTTGTTACGTCGTCGAGTGCGCTCGCGGAGCGAGCGCCGAGTGACCCGCGCGCCTGCGGCGCGCGGGTGCTTGGGCGACTCAAATCGGCTCCTCGCTCAGAGCATGTCGTCGGTCGTCTCTGACCCCACTCTAGACACGTAGCGACCCGTTCTATAGGCACTGCGCCCGTCCGTCGCGGTATGTGGGGTGGTCCAGTGGGGATCGAGAGGGGAACCTGTCCGGGTGCGCTACGCACCACGGAGGTGGGCTGATGCTCCCGACGGCACCCCTCCAGGCCGGCGGACCCGGGCTGGCCCTGAGCGTCGCGCTCGTCCTCCTCGGCCTCGGCGTCCTGGCGGTGTTCGCCCGCCGGGCACTCCAGCGATTCCTGGCGATGCTGGCGACCGAGCCGGTCGGTGCCGGCGAGGTCTCGCCAGGGATGGTCGAACTCGAGGGGGCCGTCGTCCCCGACGGCGGAACGGTCGACGTCCACGCTGACACGCAACCCGACGAGGTCGTCCTCGCGCGACGCCGACGCCGCAGCCGGAGCGAGCGGGTAGCCGGGTTCACGCTCCCGGTCCTCGAGCGGCTCGCGCCGAACGCGCTGTACGACACCAGCGCCAGGCCGTTCTACCTCGAGGACGACACCGGCCGCGTGCTCGTCGACGCGGCTCGCGCCGACGTCAGCCTGGGTGCCGACCACAGCCGCCAGGACGACCGCTCCGACCACGCCGGGGTCGAGGCCTGGCTCGGTCCCGGCGACGACGTGTACGTCCTCGGGGAGGTAGTGCCCGCGGCGGCATACCCCGACCGGGCGAGCCTGCCGGGTGGCTTCCTCCGCTGGCTGAGGGGGGACGAGAGGGACACCGGCCAGACGGCCGAAGCACCGCTCCGCGAGGACGAGTTGGTCGTCACCCGGACGCCGCGGACGTCGGAGTTCGTGGTCTCCGACACGGCCGGCGGGTACAGCCTGCTCCGGCGGGGACTGGTGGCCGCCTTCTGGACGGTCTCCGGGCTGGTGGCGCTCGGCGTCGGGCTGTACCTCTTCATCATCCGCCTGGGGGTGTGAAGCCGGGGCTCAGCACGCGGGAGTCTCGCGAGCGGGGCGTGAGCGAAGCGAACGTCCCGCGGAGCGAGTGAGACCACGCGAGGGAATGAACGACTGACCGAGCGCAGCGAGGGAAGGAAGTGAATGGACTCGCCGGGATTCCGTCACGCTGCTTCAAAGAATCCGGTTACTCTCCGTGCAGTCTGGCGTTTTGAGCCATCTACCGGTGAGCGTACAGATGTCGCTGGTACCATCGAACTCTTAGAAATCGATATGGTCGCTGTACAAGACGTAGAGGCAAAGATTTGATTCAGCACACTATTGTGAGCGGCACACCCCATACGGTCGATGAGCGGTGATAAAGTTCTACTTCGGTTTGATAGATTCGTTGGTTCCCTGTTCCTGAGTGCTTACCGCCTCCTCGAACTCACGCATGAACTCATCGACGGTGTTTCCCATGATGACGACAGGCTTGCCCTCTGCGAGAAGATCGGTCAGCACCGTCTCGGCGTCGTTGCCTTTGTCGTGTCGGGTAACCGGTAGCTCGGTATTCTCAGCGAACGCACGGGTGTTGGCCCCACCAACGTGGGCGCTATCGACGTGGCCTTGCTCGTAGAGAAGGTCAACATACTCTGCGAAGGAGGCGGTTCGGCCC
>JAZKSZ010000017.1:0-18682 GCA_036625795.1 Haloarculaceae archaeon | reverse complement strand
GGGCGGCGGGCGGAAAAGGCTGTCTCCGCTCCCGCCGGACGCCAGCTTCTCGGTCCGGCAGTCCCTACCGCCGACGATGACAGACCCGGTCCGCGGCGACGTGCCGGAGGTCGAGGACGGCCCCGAGTACGACCTCGACTTCCGGGCCCACCCCGAGCGGTACCGCCACACTCCCGACGAGCGGGGCGCGTTCAAGATCGAACCCTACAAGAGCGAACTCCTCCCGAAGTGGGGGATCGCGGACCTCGAGGCGGCCGGGGAGGGGGCAGGGGCGGTCTTCGAACGGTACCGGGAGTACCGCGACGCCGACGACTTCGTGGGGATGGACATGGCCAGGAAGTACCTCCAGATGGGGTGGACGCGGGCGATGCGGTACGCGAAGTACCCCGGCGGACAGAAGTACGAACGCCGCGACGGCGAGCGCGTCGAGCGCGAGCCACAGGAGTGGTACGACGAGGAAAAGCGCGAGATAGCGCTCGTCTACAGGGAGTATCTCGACCGCGTGCGCGAGGACGAGGCCTACGAGGACGCGAAGGAACGGCACCGCGAGCGGAACGGCGACTGACGCCGCCTACATCTCGGGATACTCGGTCTCCTTGCAGGTGATGAACTCCAGCAGCGCGGGCGTCCCCTGCTCGGTCTGCTCGATGCCGCGCTCGATGGCGGGCACGATGTTCTCGGGTTGCTCGACGCGCTCGCCGTAGCCGCCGAAGGCCTCGGCCATGTCGGCGTAGTTGCCCGAGATGTCCGTCGTGTTGTACTTCTCGGTCGCGGTCGGGAGCAGGTCGATCTCGCAGGCCATCGAGAAGTTGTTGAACAGCACCGAGAGGACCGGGATCTCCTCGCGGACGGCGGTCTCGAAGTCCATCCCCGTCATCCCGATGGCGGCATCCCCCCAGACGTTGATACAGAGTTTGTCGGGGTGAGCGAGCTTGGCGCCCATCGCCAGCCCGAGGCCGTAGCCGAGTTGGGTGGTCTTCCCCCAGCCGATGTAGGAAAGCGGCTCCTCGGGCTGCCAGAAGGGTGCGAGCTGGTCGCGGGGGCTGCCCGAGTCGTGGGTGATGACCGTCTCGCTCACGTCGACGGTCTCCTGGAGGTCATGAATCACGCGGTAGGGGGTCAGGGGTACCTCGTCGGAGGTGAGTTTGTCCGCCCACTCCCCGAGGAAGGACTCCTGGCGGTCGGCGATGTCCTCGACGAGGTCGTCGTAGCGGCCCCGGCCACCCTGGATGCGCCCCTCGAGTTCCCCGTGGAGGGCGTCCAGTGTCAGCTTGGCGTCCCCGACCAGTGCGAGGTCGGACGCCAGCCCCTTGTCGATGTCCGCAGGGTCGAGCGTGGAGTGGACGATGGTGGCATCCTCGGGCATATCCGCCGCGTAGAGGGTCCGGGTAAAGGAGCAGCCGATGCCGAATATCAGGTCGGCCTCCTCGAGATACTCCCGGACGGGCGTGGGCATCGAGCGCGCGCCCACGCCAAGCGAGAGGGGGTGGGTCTCGGGGAAGGCACTCTTGCCCTGGAGGCTGGTGGCGACCGGTGCCTCCAGCAGTTCGGCGACCTCCCGGAGCTCCTCCCAGGCCTCGGCGTAGTGGACGCCCTGACCGGCCCAGATGACCGGGTCCTCCGCATCCAGGAGGGCGTCGGCCACCTCGGGGACCCGCCGGGGGTCCGGCGCCGGGCGGTTCTCGGTCGGCGGGCTGTACTCCACGTCGCCGACGTCCGCGCCGAAGACGTCCATCGGGAACTCCACGAGTGCGGGCCGGGGGCGGCCGTTGCGGGCGCTGTTGAAGGCCCGCCGGACCGCCGCGACGGCCTCCTCGGGGTCGGTGACCTGCTCGCAGGTCTTGGTCACCTCCCCGTAGTTGTCGGAAGCGTCGAAGTTCGGGTCGACCTCGGTCTTGTTTCGCTCGTAGCCCATCGGCAACACGACCAGCGGGACGGAGTCGCCGTATGCCTGGGCCACGCCCGGGAAGGCGTTCTCGGCGCCGGGCCCGAACTGCATGCAGAAGACGCCGATCTCCTCGCCGGCCGTGGTGCGGGAGAAGGCGTCGGCCATGTGCAGGCCCACCCGCTCCTGGCGGACCGGGATGGGGCGGATGTCGACGGCTGCGGCGGCCTCGATGATGGGGTTGATCGGGTAGGTGAACAGGTACTCCACGCCTTCCTCCTTGAGGGTGTGCGCGACGGCCTGGGCGACGTTCATGCGCCCACCTGTGCCGGGCCGTGGCATAACTGTTGGGACACCGGACCGCGGCGGGACGGTGACCGGCTCTGGCGGCGGGGACAGGACTAAGACGGCGCCGGCGGACGGAGGGGTATGGGACGGATCGACAGTGACGCACTCGAGCGATTCGCGGCCGTGACGCTGGCCGAGACGGGCGCCGACGAGGGAGTGGCGGAGACCGTCGCGGCCTCGCTGGTCGCGGCGGACCTCCGGGGCCATCCCTCCCACGGTGTCCAGCTCATCCCCGACTACTTCGGGTGGGCCTTCGAAGGACATCTGGAGCCCGCGGCGAGCCACGAGGTCGTCGCTGACCGCGGCGCAGCTATTCACGTCGACGGCAATCACGCCTTCGGGCACGCGGTCGCCCGGGCGGCCACCGACCTCGCTATCGACCGCGTGCAGGAGGGCAGCCACCCCTCCGCGACGGTTGGGCTCCGGAAGGCCACCCACATCGGTCGGGTTGGCTGGTTCGCCGAGCAGGCCGCCGCGGCCGGCCTGGGCTTTGTGGGCTTCACGAACATGACCTCCGGCAACCCGGTCGCGCCGGCCGGCAGCGCCGAGCGGAAGTTCGGGACCAATCCGCTGACCTTCGGGCTGCCCGGCTTCGACGCGCTCGACCACCCGGTGGTGATGGACATGGCGACCAGCCAGGTGGCCTACGGGAAGGTCAACGTCCGACAGATGGCCGGCGAGTCAAACTCGATCGACCCCGAGTGGACCGTCGACGAGGCCGGCGAGCCGGTGCTCGACCCCGACGAGTTCAACGAGGAGGAGCGGGGTGCGCTGGCGCCGCTCGGCGGCCAGACGGCCGGCTACAAGGGGACGGGGCTGATGCTCGTCGCCGAGTTGTTCGCGGCGACCTGGAGCGACAGCCCGGTCACGCCCCAGCCCGACTCCCGTTACGAGAACGCCGCCGCCTTCACCGTCTTCGACCCGCTGGCGTTCACGACCCGCGAGGCTCACGAGGCTCGCCTGCTGGCCCTGGAGGAGGCGCTCGACGGGACCGAGTACTCCGAGGCCATCAGCGCCGGCACCGGCACCCGGGCCGACCGGGCCTACCTCCCCGGCCGGATGGAGCACGACGTCAAAACCGAGTACGAGCGCGATGGCATCCCGGTTCCGGAACGGATCCGCGAGCAACTCGCGGACCTGGCTCGCGAGCACGGCGTCGACGAGGACCTCGTCGGGCCGGTGGCACCCGAGTAGCGGCAAGCAGGGAAGTAAGGCCGCCGGGCGCTACCCGCCTATCTGAACGGCCCCTTCTCGCTCGCCGCGTCCTCGGGGATGACCTTCCCGGGGTTGATGATCCCCTGCGGGTCGAGGGCCTGTTTGATGGCGCGCATCATCGCCAGGCCGACCGGCCCGTGTTCCTGCTCCATGTGGGCGCGTTTCTCGTGTTGCCCGGTGCCGTGCTCGCCAGTGATGGTCCCGCCGAGTTCGATGGTCCGCTCGAAGATCCGGTCGGTGACCTCCCGGGCGCGCTCGATGGCCTCGGGGTCGTCTTCGGGGGTGAGAATGCCGCCGTGGACGTTGCCGTCGCCGGCGTGGCCGAACCAGAAGGACTCGAAGCCGGCCTCGCTGGCTGCCTCCTTCGCGAAGCGGATGATCTCCGGGTAGGCGCTGATCGGGACGACGATGTCCTCCGGGCCGACCGGGACCCGGTCGGGGTCGTACTCGTTGACGGCGTAGGCCAGGTCGTGGCGCGCTTCCCAGAGCTCGTCCATCTCGGACTCCTCCTCGGCGACCTCGAAGCGCTCGACGGCGTGGCTCTCCAGCACCGCCCGGAAGAAGTCGACCTCCTCCTCGATGCCGTGGTTTGCGTGGAACTCGAAGAAGACAAGCGGCTTGTCCGGGAGGTCGGTGTCGGAGTAGGCGTTCGCGACTTTCGCGGTCGTGTCGTCGAGCAACTCGATGGCCGCCAGGTCCACGCCGGACTGGACGGCGTCGTGGACGGCGGCGGTCGCGTCATCCAGTGAGTCGAACACGGCCCGGCCCGCGCGAGTCTGCTCGGGGATGCCTGCGAGTTGCATCGTCGCGCGGGTGATGACCCCCAGGGTGCCCTCGCTGCCGACAAAGAGGTCCTTGAGGTTGTAGCCGCTGGAGGACTTGATGGCTTTGCTCCCCACCTCGACGACCGAGCCGTCCGCGAGCACTACCTCGAGTTCGAGCACCCAGTCGCCGACCTTGCCGTACCTCACGGTGTTCATCCCGGACGCGTCCGTCGAGAGCATCCCGCCGATGGTGGAGATATCGCCCGAGGTCGGCAGCGAGGGCAGCGTCAGCCCGTAGCTCGCGAGCGCCTCGTTGAGTTCCTCACCGATTAGGCCGGGCTGGACGTCGACCTGGAGGTCGTCGGGCCGGACCTCCAGGACCTCGTCCATCCGGGTGGTGTCGAGGCTGATCCCCCGCCGAGCGGGGGTCGCGCCGCCGCTGAGCCCCGTCCCGGCGGCGTAGGGGGTGACCGGAATCCCGCGCTCGGCGGCGGCCGCCAGTACCGCCGAGACGTCCTCGGTCGATTCGGGGAAGACGACGACGTCCGGTCGGACCTGCTCGTCCTCCGCGGTCCCCCAGTCCCCGGCGTGGTTTTCGGCCGCGGAGTCACCGAAAGAGACCTGTTCGTCGGGCAGGAGGTCCGCGACGAACGAGCAGTCGTAGCCGCTCTCCCGGTCGTGGGTCGTTGTCATGGTTGGGACAGGGTGGCCAGTCCACTTCAGTCTGGCCCACCACGCGCCCGGGTCACGCGGTCACCCCCGGCGGCCCCGGTGGCTTTTTGTCCCACTCCCACGCACCCCGAATCGATGCGAACACACACCAGCAGCCGGCGACACGGGGGGCGTGCCTGATGCCGACGAAACCGCTCGAGGACCTGGAGGCGATGGTCGGCGAGTCGAGGGAGACCGTGGAGGGGCTGCGGGTCGCGCCCGGAAAGGTCGCCGAGTTCGCCCGCGCGGTCCGTGACGACAACCCCGCTCACTACGACGCGGCGGCCGCCGCAGACCGGGGCTTCGACGCGGTACCGGCCCCACTGACCTTCACCCGAGTGTCGGCGTTCCCGCACAATCGCCCCGAGGGTGTCGAGGGGACGGGCTTCGACCTCGGCCTCGAACCCGTCATCATCCACGGCGAGCAGGCCTACGAGTTCGAGCGTCCCCTCGTCGCCGGGGACGTGCTGGACGGGGAGACCACGCTCGCGGAGGTCTACCAGCGCGAGGGCCGCCGTGGCGGCACCATGACCTTCGTCGAGTACGAGACCGCCTACTACGACCAGGACGGCGACCTCGTGGTCACCGACCGCTCGACGGCTATCGAGACAGAGGCGTCCGTCGGCGCCGACGACGGAGAGGAGGACGCGGGCGGTGACGGCGGGAACGGTGACCGCACGACGGCCAAGACGGCAGCCACCGACGGCGAGCAGATCGAGCGCGAGGACCGCACTCGGTATCTGGACCCCGGGGCGGGGACGACGATGACCGGCCAGCCGGTCCGGACCGCCGGGGAGGTGGCTGCCGGCGACGCAGGCCCGAAACTCACCGTCGAGGACATCCAGCGTCCCGACTTCGTGAAGTACGCCGGCGCGAGCGGCGACTTCAACCCCGTCCACTACTCCGAGCCCTACGCCCACGCGACCGGGAGCCGGAGCGTCTTCGGCCAGGGGATGCTCACCGCAGGCTACGCGGCCCACTTCGTCGCCGACTGGTTCGGGCTGGCCAACGTCTCGGCCTTCCGGGTCCGCTTCGAGGAACAGCTCTGGCCCGGCGACACCGTCACCGCGAGCGGCGAGGTCACGGCCGTCGAGGAAGGGAGCGAAGCGGCGACCGTCGAGGCCGACATCGCCGTCGAGAACGAGGCAGGGACGCGGCTGGTCAGCGGCGACTGTTCGGCACAGTTGCCCCTGGAGTGACCCGCGCAGGGCCGCGGCGTCCCCGCCGGACCGCTCCGCCACCGTGGCTCAGATGAGTCCGTCGTCGGCGAGGGCTTCGATTTCCTGCTCGTCGTAGCCGGCGTCGGCGAGCACCTCGCGAGTGTCCGCGCCCAGCCGCGGTGCGTGGTCCGGCTCCTCGATGCCCGTCTCCGACAGCGACAGCGGCGACGACGTCAGGGTGAGCTCCTGGAAGGTCGGATGCTCGATGGCCTGGAACACCTCGCGGGCGGCCATGTGGTCGAGTTCGGCGGCCTCGCCGATGTCGTTGTGTCTGGCGGCGGGGATGCCGGCGTCATTGAGCGTGTCGACGGCCTCCGCGGCCGGGCGCTCGGCCAGCCACTCCTCGAACGCCGCGGTCAGCTCCGCGGCGTCGTCCATCCGGCCCGCACGGTCCTCGTACTTCTCTTTGCCCGTCAGCTCCGGCCGGTCGACCAGCTCGCGGTAGGCCTCCCAGACCCGGTCGGAGAACAGGAGGAGGGCGACACAGACCCACCCGTCGGCCGCCCGGGCCGCCCCGTAGAGCATGTCCGGGCTGGAGTAGGCGTTGCGGCCGCCGGGCTGTGGGACCTCGCCCTGGTTGTTGTAGATCTCGAAGGCCCCGTCGACGTTGTGGACCAGCGCCTCCAGAAGCGAGACGTCGATCTTCTGGCCGCCGGCGCCGTGGACCTCGCGGTGATAGAGCGCGGCGAGCGCACTCGAGAGCGCCGAGAAGGCGGCCATGTAGTCCGCCAGCGAGGACTGCGAGCGGATCGGCGGGCGGTCGTCGTCGTAGCCGAGCATCGAGGCGAAGCCGGAGATGTGCTGGGCGATGGTGTCCATCCCGGGGTACTCCGCGAGCGGGCCCGTCTCGCCGTAGCCGGTGATGTGGGCGTAGACGAGGTCGGGGTTGCGCTCGCGCAGCGTCTCCCAGCCCAGCCCCAGCCGCTCGGCGACCCCCGGCGGCCAGTTCTGGACGAACACGTCGGCGTCGTCGAGCAGCTCGTACATCACCTCGCGGCCCCGCTCCCGTTTCAGGTCGAGTGCGAGCCCCCGCTTGTTGCGGTTGTAGAGTTCGAAGGAGGGGCTGAACGGTTCGCCGTCGATGGTTCGGGCGCCGTCGTACTCCTCGCCCGTCGCGTCTTCCGGCCGGAACAGTTCGCCGTCCGGCGGCTCGACTTTCACCACGTCGGCGCCCAGGTCGGCCATGAAACAGGCACACAGCGGGCCGGCGATCACCTGCCCGCAGTCCACGACGCGGACGTCCGAGAGGGGGTACTCCATGTCCCGGGGACAGCCGGGCCGGGCTTGAAGCTTCGGTCGACGTCCGTCACCGGTGGCCCCGACTCAGAGCGTGTGCTCGTAGTCCTCGTCGACGAGGGGCCAGCGCTCGTCGTCGACCTCGTCCATCCGTTCGCGGGCGGCGTCGGTGATGCGGTACTCCTTGCCCTCCCGCTCGACGTAGCCGTCGGCCTGGAGGTGTTCGAGGTGGGCGTAGGACTCGCCGGGGCCGTGGAGGATGTGGATCGACTCCAGGTCCCCGAACAGCTCGGCGCTGATCTCCCAGGGGGTCGACGGGCCGCGCTCCCGGAGCACGTCCAGCACGCGCCAGGCCCGTTCCTCGTGGTGGTGGATGATGGTCGCCGCGCGGGCAGCGGGGTCCTCGATGGGGTCGCGGTGTCCCGGCCAGGCGCGGTCGTAGTCGGCCTCGATGTACCCCAGCAGGGTCTCGAGGTACTTCCCGAGCGCCCCCTCGACGCGGACGTCCGCGCCGCCGACGTTGGGCGTGTACACCGGCAGGAGCGCGTCGCCCGAGGCGACGACGTCCTCGCCGTCCACGGTCAACTCGAAACTCGCCAGCCCCAGGGCGTGGCCCGGGGTGTGCCGGGCCGTGACCTCGTAGTCACCGACCTGGAAGGTGTCGCCGTCGGTGAAGGGTTCGACGTCGGGGCCAGCGCCGAAGAGCCCGTTGTCCTCGTGCATGATCGACTTGAGGACGGCCTGCTGGTCCTCGGGGATGTCCCACTCCTCGAAGTATCCCAGCTGGAGTTCCTCCATCTCCGCCTGGGCGTCTGGGTCCTGGCTGATCAGCGCGGCGTCGTCCTCGTGGGCGTAGACGGTCGCGCCGCTCGCCTCCTGGATGGTCGCCGCCAGGCCGGTGTGGTCGCCGTGGAAGTGCGTGAGAAAGATGACGTCGATGTCCGCGAAGGTGAGCCCGCGCTCGGCCAGCTCCTCCTCCAGGTGCTCGCGGGTTCCCTCGGTCGCGTCCCCGGTGTCGACCATCGCGATGGTGCCGTTGCTCTGCAGCAGGTACGCGTTGTTGTTCCCCTCGAAAGCCGTGTTCGACAGCGAGATCCTGTCCATCGTTCCCATTGCACGTCACCCGGACAAACGTATTTCGGATCCCGGTGAGCGGTCACGGTGACCGGTGTCTTTATGTCGCCACTGGCGGTTCCATGAGCCATGTCATCGTCTCAACAGACACGACGGCACAGCCAGCGAGCCACCCGATTCGAGGGGGGCGTCTGAGATGGGCGACTACGAGACCGTCCAGGTCGACTGGGACGGCGACCGCGGCGTCGGCACGGTCACGCTCGACCGGCCCGACGCCCTGAACGCGCTCAACGACCAGATCCGCACCGACGTGGTCGCGGCCATGGAGGAACTCGAAGGCCACAACGAGGGCGCCGACGGGGTCGCACTCCGCGTGGTCGTCGTCGAGGGCGCTGGCGACCGGGCCTTCTCGGCCGGCGCGGACATCAGCGGCTTCTCCGACGAGTCCGCGGGGGAGAGTTCCGACCGCGGCCTCTACCAGTTCGTCCGGGAGTTCCCCGCGCCCGTGGTGGCGAAGATCGACGGCTACTGCCTGGGCGGGGGGTTCGAACTCTCACTCGCCTGTGACTTCCGGCTGGCGAGCGAGTCCAGCCGCTTCGGGCTCCCCGAGGTCGACCTCGGACTGTTGCCCGGTGCCGGCGCCGTCCAGTACATCACGAAACTCGCCGGGCCGGGGCTGGCAAAGGAGATCGCCATGACCGGCGACCACTTCCCGCCCGAGCGGATGAGCGACGCCGAAGTGATCCACGACGTCTACCCCGACGACGAGTTCGACGAGGCCGTCGACGAGTTCGTGACGGACCTGGCCGGCCAGGCGCCGCTCTCGCTGCAGGCGCTCAAGGAGTCCGCCGAGATGGCTACCCAGACCGGCCTTCGCGAGGGGATCGCCCACGACCGCACGATGTTCGAGACGCTGCTCGGTACCGAGGATTTCCAGGAGGGTGCCGCCGCCTTCAACGAGGACCGCGAGCCCGAGTTCGAAGGGAAGTAGCGCGCCACGCCACGTGAAGCGGTGTCGTCCCGCCCTCCCCCGTTCCCGGCACGACGAGAACGGTCAGCCGTGGGTCGGTGCCGGCGGGTCGCCGGCCTCGATGGCGGTCTCGAACCCGGCAGTGCCGAGTTCGACCCCGACGGTCTCGACGGCGGCGGCGAACGTCCGGCGGTGGTGGCCGTTCGGTTCACACTCCAGCTGCTCGACGACCAGCCCCGCCTCCTGGAGGCGGTCGAGCCGGCGGTAGACCGTCGACCGGGAGACCTCACACTCCTCCGCGAGCCGCCGGGCCGACTTCGCCTCGGTCCGGACGGCCTCGAGAAACGCCCGGGCGTACTCGTCGCTGAGGAGGTCGATCAGCGTCTCCGGCGACGCGTCCGTCTCGTCCGTCTCGTCCATCTCGTCCGTCTCGTCCAACGCGTCCATCTCGTCCGTCCGACCCGGGTCCACTCGGGCGTACCGGGTGTCTGCTGTCCCTGCCATGGTACTCCGTCCTTGCAGCTCTCCTCCCTGAAAGCTACCGTCTATATCAGTCGCCCCCGCCCGCCACAACGGGCTAGCTGTATTGTGTCCGGGAGGCTGTATTGTGTCCGGGAGGCTGTATTGTGTCCGGGAGGCTGTATTGTGTCCGGGAGGACGAGCGGTCGCGCGCAGGCGGTGATGCGGACCGTCTGTCGCTCGCACTCGGGGCGGCGGGACCGCCCGCGCTCAGTACCGCGACCTGCGCCGCTGTGCCCGGGTCGCCGGCTCGTCGGCGGTGGTCGTCGTGACGGTCACCGACAGGCCGTCCCCGGTCACGTCGACGGAGACCGCCTCCAGGGTCGCCTCGAAGACTGCCCGGTGGTGGCCGTCGGCGTCGTACTCCATCTCCGTGTCGACTAGCCCGGCCTCCTGGAGGCTGTTCAGCCGCCGGTAGACCGTGGGCCGGGAGGCGCCACACAGCTCGGCGAGCTCCCGCGCCGACCTCGCCTCCCGCCCCGTCGCCTCGAGGATCTCCTGTGTGTACTCGGCGTCGAGCAGCTCGAGCAACTCCGCCGGCGACACGTCAACCTGGTCGGCTGTCCCCTCACTTGCCGCGCGCTGCCTGTCGGCACTCGACCACCCGGACCGTTCGAATCCGATCGCCTCGCTCATACTCCATCTGTCGGTCCCCTCCCTCCAGAGGGTGCCGGCAACTGGCGTTGCCCCCGCCCGGAGACACGGCTAGCTATATTGCGTCCGGCTCCCGTCACCGCGACGCCGCCCGCCCCGCGGGGAGTCCGGTGTTGCTGGTGGTGGGCACCTGTGTCTCTCGCTGAAACACGCAACGCCCTCTTAGGTGGGACGGCAGCCAACCGGGGAGTAGATGCAGGAGTCCCGACCGCCACCCTCGCGCGACCGGACGCCGACAGCACCGGGGCGAACGGCACAGTCCGCCCGCGACGGCCCCGGCGACGCGGAGCCGACGCGACCCGCGGAGCCGCCGGACAGCCACGCGGACCCTCCGGACGGCCCGGTCCAGCTCCCCGACGACGACTTCATCGCGGAGACCGACCGGCAGGTGCTCGTCGTCGGCGACACCGTCGTCGGCCTCGCGCTCACGCTCTTGCTGGAGCGCGCGGGGTACGACCCGGTGCTCGTGGCGGGACCCCAGACCCCGGACCCCTCCCGGCTGGCGTCCCTGTGGCCGCCGGCACGGCAGGTCCTCGACGCCGCCGGCGTCGACGTCGAGGCGTTCAGCTGTGCCGTCGACAGCGTCGCCGTCCGGCCCGGCCCACGGGAGGAAACGACCGTCCTCGCCCGGGGGCCGGACGCGCCCGCCCCGCCGGTGTTCGCCCGGACGACCACCCTCCGGCGGCGCCTCGCGGCACACCTGCCTGACGCGCGCGGCGTGCAGGACCGGACCGTCGACTCGGTCTCGCGGCGGGACGGCGGGCTGGTGGTCGGGTTCGACGACGGCGTCCGGGAGTGGTTCGACGTGGCAGTCGACGCGAGCGGGTGGGGCGGCCCGCTCCGGGCGGGCGGGGACCCCTCGCCCGGAACGGACGGCGGAACCGGGACGGTTACCCCACTGACGCAGTACGAGGTCCCCGTCGAGGCCGGCACCGCCCGGAACGGGACGTCGGCCTCGGGTTTCGCCCGCGTCCACGAGGTCTGGCAGCCAGGCGCGCTGGTCCAGTCGCTGCCACGACCCGGCGGGTCGGGCTATCTGCTCCGGGTCACGACCACCCACGACACGCCGGCAGTGCCGACCGGAACCGTTCGGGAGACACTCCCGGAGACTGCCGCCCGCGTCCCCGACCTGTCCGACGTCGAGCCGGCGGGTGTCAGGCAGGTCGCCTCGCTGCCCGCGGACCCCGCGCGGTCGTGGTGGGGCCGTGGCCGCGTCGCCTTCTGTGACGGGGCGGCTTGCCCGTTCCCGCCGGCCAGCGGCGTCCGGGTCTCGGCTGGCATCGAGGACGCGCTGGCGCTGGTCTCGCAGCTGGCCCGCGGCCCCCGGACGACCGCCGAGGCCGTCGACGCCTACGCCGCCCGCCGGGCCCGTCGGGTCGGGACGCTCGCCCGGTCTGCGGCGGCCGCCCGCACGGACCACGCGTACCCGGTTCCGGACCACACGCAGCCGGGGCTCGCCACGCTCGGGCTGCTCCGGACCGTCGCGCTCGGGCCGTTTCTCGGTCCCCCGGTGGCTCCCCTCCAGCGCGAGGGGGTCGAGTGACTCACCCCCCGGACTCGGCGTCGGGGTCGAACAGGAGCCCGAAGACCTTCTTCTCCGCGAGGCGCAGGTGCTTGTTCAGCGTCGGCTGCGTGATGTCGAGCCGGCCGGCGACCGCGCTGCCGTCGTTCTCCCGGGGCCACTCGAAGTAGCCCGCCGACAGCGCCGTCCGGAGCACCTCCAGCTGGCGGTCGGTGAGTTCCTCCCGCACCTGGTCGCCCAGCTCCGCCGGAGTGCGCTCCTGCCGGCTGTGCTGGCGTCTGGCGACCAGCTCCAGCGACGGGGCGACCGACTCCAGCCGCTCGACGAACGACCGGACGTCCGCCTCCGTCGGCACCTCCACGGTGACGGTCGCCCCGTCGGGGCCGGCCGACGCCTCCCGCAGCACGCCCCCGTACTCGGCGAGTGGTGCCCCGAACCAGTCGTCCGTGCGGACCTCCACGAGTGCCGTCGAGGCCTCTTCGGCCACGACCTCGACGCTCCCCGGCAGCTCCCGGCGCGCGACCGCCGGGGCGTCCTCGGGCAGGTCGCCCTCGAAGCTGAAGTAGACGGTGACGGTGCCGTCCTGCCGGCTCGCGGTCCGCTCGAGCCTGACCTGGCAGTCGGCCGCCGCCGCCGCCCGGGCGAACGGCAGCGCCTCGCCGCTTCCCTGGAACTCCAGTTCGACGGTCTCGTCGGACTCCAGCGCCCGGCGGCGTTCGACCGCCGCCAGCGCGTTCGCGATGGAGGTGCCCAGCTGGGCGAGCACGTCCCGCTCGCGCTCGCCGAAGGCGTTTGGTGACTCGACTCCGACGGTCACCACGCCGTGGGTGACGCCGTCGTAGGTCAGCGGGACCGCACACAGCGACTGGTACCCCTCCGACAGCGCCCGGCGCCGCCAGTCGCCGGCCGGCCCGCTGTCGACCAGCGAGTCCGCCACCTGGAGCTCGTCGGTCCGCCAGGCCGCGACCGCGGGGTGGGGGTCGGCCGTGCCCTCTGTCGCCAGGTCGAACGCGCCCACGTACTGGTCGGGGGCGCCGACGACCGCGCGGGCGGCGAGCCGGTCGGCGCCGACTTCGACCCCGCCGACCCACGCGAGGTCGTACGGGCCCGACCCGGCCAGGCGCCGGCAGACCGCCCGCTCGACCTCGCTCGGGGTGGACGCGTCCGTGATCGCGGCCTCGACCTGCTGGGCGAGGCGGGCGATCCGGTCGAGCCGTTCCGCCCGCTCGGTCTGTGTCCGGAGCTGCTCCTGCTGGGCCTCGAGACGCTGCTGTCCCTCGAGGTGGTTGAGGGCAGCCTCGAGCGTCGCGGCGAGGACGTGGGCCGCCTGGATCGTCTCCGCGCCCAGCGCCTCGTGGGGCGACCCGACCAGCAGGACCCCGTGGTTGCCCAGCGCGAGCGCGCGCCACCCCGCCAGGTCCGACAGCTCCGCCGGCGTCGCCGTCTCCTCGTCTCCGACGAACCCAGGCTCGCTGTCCCCGCCGTCCGGGGCGACGATGGTACCGGTCGCGAACCCCTCCCAGAGCGGACCGTCCCCCGGCCCGACGGATTCGGCCACCGCCTCCGGGAGCGGTCCGGCGGTCACCGCCGGCCGGAGGACGCCCTCCTCGTCGTCGTAGAGGAAGGCGCCGACGGCCGGGAGGTCGAGCGTCTCCGTGGCGGCCTCGACGGCCGTGCGGGTCGCTTCCGCCGGCGTGTCCGCCGTCGCGAGGCCCTCGGTCGCGTCGTCGAAGGAGGCGATCCGGCGCTCGCGGGCCTTGCGCTCGGTGACGTCCCGGCTGACGATCACGACCCGGGAGCTCCCGGTCCCCCACGCCGTCGGGTAGTAGTCGGAGTGCACCCACCGGACCTCCCCGTCGGGCCGCTCGATGCGGTACTCGCGGACGTACCGGTCGGCCGCCTCGCCGGCGGCGATGTCCTCGACGATCCCCTCGACGAACGCCCGGTACCCCGCCTCGTCGTCGGGGTGGAGGGTGCCGAAAAAGCCCTCTTCGTAGGTCTCGCGGATCTCCTCGATGGGCTGGCCCCAGATCTCCTCGTAGCCGGAGCTCACGTAGTCCGGCGCCTGTGAGGCTGCGGTGATCTCCTCGGCACGGGTCATAAAGACCGCCTCGTCGATCCGCTCGAGGATCTCCTCGAGGCGGCGCTCGGTGCGGCGCTGCTCGGTCACATCGCGCATCAGCGACAGACAGCGTCGCTCCCCGTTCAGCACGGCCGGCGTCGTGTTCACCTCGAACCAGCGGCGCTGTCCGTCCTGGCGTTCGACCAGCCACTCGAAGGTCCGACGTTCGCCGTCTTCCATCACTTCCTGGACGATCCCGGCAGCCCGCTCGCTGGAGTAGCCCTCCTCGGGGACGTCGACCAGGCTCCCGCCCTCCTCCAGCAGTACCTCGCGGTCGTACCCGGTCAGCTCGCACATCGTCTCGTTGACATCGATGATCTCCCCCGTCTCGGGGTCGTGGACCGCGATCCCGTCGTTGACGCCGTTGAAGATCTGCTCGTACTCGCGTTCGCGGCGCTTGCGCTCGGTCACGTCCCGGTTGAGCGAGAGGACGCGTTTCTCCCCGCCGATCGTCGCCGTGGTGGAGTTGACCTCGAAGACACGCTGTTCGCCGTCGGCGCGCTCGACTTCCCACTCGACGGTCTCGGTCTCGCCGGTCTCTGCGACCCGTTCGACGATCGAGTCGACGCGGTCCCCGGTGAACTCCGGTCCGTCGGCGCTCAGCCCCTCGGCACCCAATTCCCGGATCGTCTCGATGTCGTCGTAGCCGACCATCTCGAGATACGTGTCGTTGACGTCGGTCAGTTCGCCGGCCTCGGGGTCGAACACGGCGATCCCGTCGGTGACGCTGTTGAAGACCTGTTCGTACTCCTGTTCGCGGCGCCTGCGCTCGGTGACGTCCCGCTGGATCGACAGGACGCGCTCCTCCCCGCCGACCCTCGCGGGCGCCAGCGTCGCCTCCAGCCAGAGCCGCGCACCGTCGTTGGTCTCGCCGCGCCACTCGACCGTCGTCGGCTCGCCGGTCTCGGCGACCTCCCTGATGAGCGCCTTTCCCCGCTCCCCGGTGTACCCCCCCTCGGTCACGCTGAGCCCCTCGATCCCCAGCTCCCGGATCGTCTCGAGGTCGTCGTAGCCGAGCATCTCCCGGTAGGTATCGTTGACGTCGGTGATCTCCCCGGTCTCCGGGTCGAACACCGCGATGGCGTCGTTGACGCTGTTGAAGATCTGCTCGTACTCGCGTTCGCGGCGCTTGCGCTCGGTCACGTCACGGTTGATCGACACGTGTCGCTGCTCTCCGCCGATCTCGGCGGTCGTCGCCACCACCTCGAACACCCGCTGGTCGCCGTCTGCGGTCTCGACTTTCCACTCGAAGGGCCCGACCTGTCCCTCCTCCATCACCTCGGCGATGACTTCCTCCGCACGGTCCCGGGTGTACCCCTCCTCCTGGACGCTGACCCCCGGCGTCCCGAGTTCGAGAACCGTCTCGCGGTCGTAGCCCAGGAGGTCACAGAACGTGTCGTTGACGTCGACCATCTCGCCCGTCTCCGGGTCGTGGATGACGATGGCGTCCTGGACACTGTTGAAGATCTGCTCGTACTCCTGTTGGCGGCGCTTGCGCTCGGTGATGTCCTGGACCCGCCCGACGATGCGGTCGACGGTCCCGTCCTCGCCTTCGACCGGGAACCGGGTGACGGTGACCCACCGGGTCTCGCCGTCCCGGCGGATCCGGTACTCACCCTCGTAGGCGTCCCGGGGGTCACCGCTCTCGACGTCGGCGCGCAGCCGCTCGACGTCTTCCTGGTACCGTGCTCTGTCCTCGGGGTGGGCGGCCTCGACGAACGAGGTGGGGTTCTCGTCGAGTTCCGCGACCGGCCGGCCGTAGACCTCCTCGTAGGCGTCGTTGATGTAGAGGATCTCCGAGAAGTCGGCGGTCGCGAGGTAGATGATCTCGTCGATGTGGTCGGCGATGAGCTGGAAGCGGCGCTCGCTCTCGCGCAGTTCGCGCTCCTGGCGCCGCCGTTCGGTGACGTCGTCGAACGTCGCCAGCGTCGCGGGCTCGCCCCGGTACTGGATCCGCGAGACGTGCAGGTCGATGATGCGTTGCTCCCCGTCGCCGCGCTGGATCTCCACCTCGTAGTTCCGCGGCGGCTGGTCGCCGCTGGTCCGTCGCTCGTAGCGCTCCTTGACCAGGTCGCGGTACTCCTCGGTCATCACCTCGTAGAACGGGCGGCCGAGCAACTCGGCCTCCGACTGCCCCGTCAGGCGCTCCATCTGGGGGTTGACGAACTGGACGGTCTCGTCCTGGACGATCATCACGCCGTTGGGGCTCTGCTCGACGAGCGTGGTGTACAGCCGGCGCCGCTCCTCGAGTCGCTCCTCGCGCTCCCGTCGCTCGGTGATGTCGCGAACGCTCGCGAGCACGCGCTCCTCGCCCCGGACCTCCACGACGGTCAGGTGGACCTCGACCGGGAACGTCTCCCCGTCCTGCCGCTGGCCGCGCCACTCGAACAGCTGTGGCCCCTCCTCCCTGGCAGCCGCGATGCGGTCCATGGCCCCCTCGTAGGCGTGGTCGGGACCGGTGACGACGTCGACCGTCTCCCCGACGAGCTCCGCGCGGTCGTACCCGGTCATCTCGCAGAACCGGTCGTTGGCGTCGCGTATCTCGCCGGTCTCGGGGTCGTGGACCACCAGCCCGTCGGAAACGCTCTCGAACAACTCGCGGTAGGTCCGCTCGAGCTGGCGGCGCTCGGTCGCGTCCGTCGAGGCCCACAGCACCAGCTCCCGGGGGCCGAAGGTCACTCCCTCGACGCGGGCGTCGGTCCAGCGGACCGTCCCGTCGGCCGCCTCGAAGGGCCACTCGAGGGTCACCGGATCCGCCTGGCTGGCTGCCTCCCCGAGCACCTCCCGCGCGCGCTCCCCGTCGTATCCGGGCACGTCGGCGGTGAGCTCGCCGAGCGAGAGCGCCTCGAGTTCCTCACGGGGGTAGCCGAGCGCCTCGCAGAGCCAGCGGTTGGCCCGGAGCAGTTCACCGGTCTCCGGGTCGTGCAGCGTCGCTCCGCCGGCGACCCCGTCGTAGAGTTCCTCCAGCCCGTCCCGGGCGCGCTCGCGCTCGACGGTCGAGACGACCCGCTCGGCGAGTAGCCCTGGCGCCCGCTCGGTGGTCTCCGCCGGCAGTGCCTCGTCGGCACCCGCCTCGAGAACCTCGATCGGTCCGTCGCCGGCCCCGTTCGTAAGCGCGACGACCGGCAGCTCCGGGCGCTGCTCCGCACACGTCTCGACGATATCCGTACACTCGACTCCGGGACCGCTCTCGACGACCACGCAGTGCAGCGGCCGGTCCTGTCGGTCCACGACCGCGTCCGGCTCGGTGTCGACCGGCTCGACATCGACCGGCCGGTCGACGCCGTCCGCACCGGAGAGTGCCGACTCGACGGACCCGTTCCCGAACACCCCCACACGAAGTGGTCCGGGTCCTTCTGGAAGCATACGGTGTACCTCCACCTCCGCCCTGGTAAATCGTTCGTTCAGTTGAAACACTCGGACCGTCGCCGTCACCCGGACAGCCGGGACAGCGACTCGAACCCGTCCCGGGTCAGGAAGTCGCCGGTCGGGTGTGGTCCCGCGTTCGACTGCACCGCCGTGTTCGACGCGTTCCAGCGCAGGTCAGACAGGGTGTTGTCGACCGGCAGGGCTCTCCCCGTCAGGAACCTGCCGAGGTAATCCATCGTCGGTGCGAGCAGCGGCACCGCCGGCCAGTCCCACCCCCCGTCGGCGCGGGCGTCGACCGCCCGGCTCCCGGCGGGCACAACACAGTTCGGGGTGGCCCCGCTGGGTCGGGTATGGAAGTCATCGAGAACACGCTCGAGGTCGGCCTCGACGAGTTTCTGGACCGGGCGCTGTTCGCCTTCCTCGCCCAGTCTTCGCCCGACGGGCCGCGGGTGTCGCCGCTGTGGTTCCTCTGGGAGGAGGGAGCCGTCTGGCACATCGCCCAGACGGACGGGCGGTCGTACCCCGAGCGGGTGCGCCGGGACCCGCGGACCGCGCTGGCCGTCGTCGACTTCGACCCCGCGGTCGGCCGCGTCGAGCACGTCGGGATCCGGGGTGAAGCGAGCCTCGCCCCCTACGACGCCGACCGGGCCGGGCGGCTCCTGGCGAAGTATCTCGGCCACGACAGAGAGCGATGGCCGGACCGGTTCGCCGGACTCGACGCCGACGGCTACCGGCTCATCAGGGTCGAGCCCGCGACGGTCGTCGCCCGCGACCAGTCGTATCCGGGTCCCGCAGCCGACGGATGAGCCCCGGCGACGGGGGACGGCTGGGGAGTCACACCCGCTACGGAACGCTGTCGGCTGGGCGCGGGCTCATCCGAGCCATTTTTGCCCCCGCCGGTCGCCCCACGGGACGTGGTCTCACTCGCCTCGCTGCTCGGTGACGACGCGGCCGTCCTCGGCGACCCGGGCGCGCTCGCGGTCGTCGTCGAACGGGTCGACGACGGCGTGGTGCTCGCCATCGCCGGGGACGAGGGCCGCGGGGCGCTCCAGAGCGCCGTCGGCGTCGACCCG
>JAZKSZ010000016.1:0-18873 GCA_036625795.1 Haloarculaceae archaeon | reverse complement strand
GTGGTCGGCCTCGTCACGGCGACCGACGCCCTCGAGGAGATCACGGGCGAGCTCAGCGACCCGCTCGACGAGCGGTTCGACCTGGACTCGGAGTACACCTGATTCGCTGGGGAGGGATGCCCGCCTGGCGGTCGGGTGACGGCTCAGGCGACGGCCAGCCAGGCGACGAAGACCACGAATCCGCCGACGAGCGTGCTCGCCACGGCGTGCATCCGGAGCCGGTCGAGCTGTGCGTGGGAGTGTTCGGAGAGCGAGCAGACCTGGTCGACCTCGCCGCCGACCTCACACGAGGGGAGAAAGTCCATCGCGATGTGGAGGAAGATACCGGCGGCGAAGCCGAAGACGGCAGCGTTGAGCGCGGCGACCTCGGGGACGGGGAGAAGCGCGGCCGGGATCGCCGTCAGGCCGACGCCTGCGGCGGGCAACAGGAGCGCGGAGACGGACAGGCCGCTGGTGCGCAGGCGGTGAGCGGCCGCGTAGCCCGCCGGCCCCTTGTGGGAGACGATGGCCAGCCCGAGCAACAGCCCGAGTTCGGGCATCGCGCCGTAGACGAGCCCGATGACTGCCCCGGCTGCGAGCGCGTGCGCGGAGATCTGCGCGGCCGTCAGGTCCAGCCCGACGTCGACGTGTCCAAGCCGGTGGCCGATGACGTGGGCGGCGTACCCGAGCAGGAGGCCGGCGGCGACGCCGAACCCGCCGACCCGGGGCGAGAGCCCGACCGCCTGCGGGAGCAGGAAAACCGCCGAACTGGCGACCATCGCTCCGCTCGCGAGCCCGTACCCCCAGACCAGCCGAATCGGGTACGATGTCGCCGCACGCGCACCTGCGTACGCCCCGCCCGCCATCGCCGCGAAGGCGACCCAGGCGATGACCGTCACCTTCTCCGCACCCGCCGCGAGCCCGAGCGCCGACAGCACCACCAGCACCACCGTCGCGGCGAGCCCGACCGGGGAGAGCCAGTCGAGTGGATTATTAACTGGGACGCGCTCGTTAATACTCATTGGTGAAACCGAGACGGTATCGCTGCATAAGATTGTCGGTCCACCCGGTGGGGCGGGCCGGGGGGGTGGCAAAAGCCTAAGCCGCCGTGCGCCGAGGACTCGCGTATGGCAGATCCCGAGCCACCGATGACGCGCTTTCCCGTCCCGGACGTTGAGGAGTTGCCCGCCGACCTGCAGGAGCGCATCGAGGAGGAGACCGAGGAGGCCGGCTTCACGCCCAACGTCTTCCCGGCGATGGCCTACCGGCCACAGCAGGCCCGGGCCTTCTTCGACTACCACGACGCGCTGGTCGAGGAGACCGCGCTCGAACGGGAGGAGATCGAGATGATCGTCGTCGCCATCAGCGGAGTCAACGACTGCCTGTACTGTGTCGTTGCCCACGGGGCGCTGGTGCGGATCTACGCGCAGGCGCCGCGGCTGGCCGACCAGCTCGCGACCGACTACCGTAGCGCCGAGATCAACGAGAAACACCGCGCGATGCTCGACCTGGCGGTCAAACTGACCGAGGACCCCGCCGCTGTCGAGGAAGCGGACATCGAGGAGCTGCTCGACCACGGCTTCAGCCGCGAGGCCGTCTGGGACATCGGCGCCGTCACCAGCTTCTACAACCTCTCGAACCGGATGGCACACCTCGCGGACATGCGGCCGAACGAGGAATTTTACGAAATCGGACGGTAGGCGCCGGCCGGCCGCGGGCCGGACCCCTCTGGCTGTGACCGCTACAGCGAGCGCATTGGCACGGACAGCGTCGCCTCCTCGCCGCTCGCGACCGGGTCGGCGAGGATGGCGGAAGTGTTCGGCTCGGAGTCGACGTAGAGCGCGCTCGGGACGAAACCCAGCGGCACGCTGGTCAGCAGGTCGTCGGCAAGCGTCATCGTCAACCGGAGGTCGTGGTCGGACTCGAGGACGTGCTGGAGCCCGACGAGATCGAACTCGACGACCCCGTGGCCGGTCACCTCGTAGGGGACGACCTGGCCGTTGATCGGCCCGCTCGCCCCGGCGGGGCCGACATCCTCCAGCGCCGCGAACAGCCGCGCCCTGTCGTTTCCGGCGAAGGCGCCGGCCTCGATCCGGAGCGTGGGGACGCCGACGACCTCGGTGCGGCCGTCGACAGGCAGGTCGATGCTGACGGTGGTCCGACTCGACCCCCCGCTCTCCGGCCGCTCGACGTACCAGGCGTCGAGGTCACCCTCCCGCCCGAGGTTGTAGGTCCGCCTGGAGGCGTCGGCGGGGGGCATCGACTCGGCGCTCCGGAAGTCCCCGAGCGTGTCGTCGTAGTAGGTCACCGGCGACAGCCCCGGCGGGTCTTCGCCGCGGAGGTGGTAGTCCATCCACCCGACGACCGTGTCGGTGATCAGCTCGCGCTCGGTCTCGGATTGCTCGGGCCCGAAGAAGTTGTGCCCCGTGTTGTGCATCAGGAGGCGCGTCTCCACGCCGTTCTCGCGCAGCCCCCGGAAGTTGGCGAAGACCTCGTTCGGGAAGAACAGCCGGTCCTGCCAGCCGCTGATGAACAGCGCCGGCGTGTCGATCTGGCCGATGAAGCTGGCTGCCGACCGGCTCCGGTAGTACTCCTGCTCCGCCTCGTTCATCGTCCCGCTCTGGGCGATGCTCTGACCGATCTCGACGGCCTCGCTGTCGAGAGTCCCGTTCCGCCGGCCCGACACTCGCAGAGGGAGCTGCCAGCCCTCCTTGAGGACGCCGTTGGGAGCGAGCGAGTAGGCGAGGTTGTGCCAGGTGATCCGCGGGATGAGCGCGTCGAGGCGGTCGTCCGCGGAGGCCAGCCGCAGCTGGATCCCGCCGCCGTAGGAGAAGCCGTCCATCCCGATCCGGGGGTCGTCCTCGCCGTCGGTCATGACGATGTCGCGGCCGGCCAGCCAGGAGACCAGCGCCGCGGCGTCGCGTTGCTCGTTGGGGCCGGTCGAGGAGACCTCCCCGCCGGACTCGCCGAACCCACGCGAGTCGTAGGCCAGGGCCACGTAGCCGTTCGAGGCGTACAGCGACGCCTGCGGGTCACGGTCCTGTCGCGTCCCGCCCCAGCCGTGTGTCATCATCACCGCCGGCTGGGGCTCCGACCTGCCCGGGTCGTACAGCGTCGCGACGATGGTCGTCCCGTCGAAGGACTCGATCTCGAATCGCTCGGTCGTGAACTCACCCTCGCTTTCCTGTGCGACGACAGGGTCCGAAACCGCCGACAGCGCCCCCGCCCCGACCCCGGCAGCGACCCCCATCGACGCCAGAAACCGGCGTCGCGTGAGGTCGATCGACTGTGCTAGACTGTCACTACCATTATCCGCCATGGCACTCTCAAGCATCGCCTATCATAAAAGATTATTTACAATCTGGACTGAACTACCAACTGAGGGATCGTTTGTCGTGGTCCGGTCGGCGCTCGCTGTCCTGTGGCCCCTCTCTGCCTTCGGGATCGAACTGGGTGTCGACCCTGACGGCGTGGCCGAACCGGAACTCGGGGTCCGGCGACGGTGCCGGTACTGGCCGGCGAATGCGCACTACGCGTCGAATCACCTAGCGCGTGGCCGCCCGCCAGGTCTTGAGGTCGACGACCTGCCCGTCGACCTCGGCGGCGTCCGCCTCCGTGGCGGCCCACTCGAACTGGCCGGCGACGCTCTCGGGGTCCCGGCCCTGGCCGTCCGTCAGCTCGGTCGCGACGACTCCGGGGTCGACGATGCAGACGGCTTGCTCCAGGTCGGCGGCGAACCCGCGAGCCAACGCCTCGGCGGCGGCCTTCGAGACGCCGTAGGAGCCGTACCCGGGGCGTGCCTCCCGCGCGACCTCGCCCGAAGAGACCAGTACCCGGGCGTCCTCGGCGAGGTGGGGAAGCGCCTCCCGGACGGTTGCGAACACGCCGCGGACGTTGGTCCGGAGGTGGTCGTCGACGGCGGAGTAGGACTCCTCCTGGAGGGGGGTCTCGCCGGGGTCGCCGTGGTAGACCCCGGCGTTGGCGACCACGACGTCTATCCTCCCCCCTTCGCGTGCCGCGGTGTCCATGAGCTGTTCGACGTCCCACTCGTCGCGGATGTCGGCCCGGACCCCGGTCGCGGTGCCACCGCGCTCCCGGATGTCCTCCATGACGTCCGCCAGGGCGTCCTTGTTGCGGGCACAGCCGACGACGTGTCCGCCCGCGTCCCCGAACGCCCGCGCGACGGCGGCGCCGATGCCCCGGCTCGCTCCCGTGACGACCGCGGTCTGTCCGTCCATACCTGCACGTAGGCCGGGAGCGACTTATGTCGGCTGGTCGGCACGGCACGGGCCTCTCATGACCGCCCACAGTTCGTCTGCCCCGCCCGAAACGACCCGTTTATTCCGGTTCGGCCGTAAGAACGAGGCGATGACACGGCTCTCGGAGTCGACGGTTGCGGTCGTCGGTGGCGGCTTCGGCGGGCTGTCCGCCGCCTGCTATCTCGCTGACGCAGGGCTGGACGTCACGTTGCTGGAGAAAAACGACCAGCTCGGCGGGCGGGCCAGCCGGCTCGAGCGGGACGGGTTCACCTTCGACATGGGTCCCTCCTGGTATCTGATGCCCGACGTCTTCGAGCGCTTTTTCGGCCACTTCGGGCGCTCGCCCGAGGAGTTTTACGAGCTCGAACCGCTCGACCCCCACTACCGCATCTTCTTCAAGGACGGCGACCGGGTTGACGCCCGCGGCGACGGCGACCACATGCGGGAGGTCTTTGAGTCCTACGAGCCCGGCGCTGGCGAGGCCTTCGACGAGTATCTGGAGACCAGCCAGCACCACTACGAGACGGCGATGGAGAAGTTCGTCTACGAGGACCGCTCGCGGCTGCGGGACTGGGTCGACCCCGACGTGATGCGCGCCGCCCCGATCGGCCTCCGGCTCGTGGGCTCGATGCAGAGCCACGTCGAGAAGTACTTCGACCACCCCAAGCTCCAGCAGATCATGCAGTATACGCTGGTCTTCCTCGGCGGGGCGCCGAACAACACGCCCGCCCTCTACAACATCATGAGCCACGTCGACTTCAACCTCGGCGTCTACTACCCCCGCCCGAAGGAGTCGACGGAGCGGGGCACCGGAACCGGCGGGGTCGGCGCGGTCGTCGACGGGGTGGCCGAGCTGGGCGACCAGCTCGGGGTGACCTACGAGACCGGCACCGAGGTGACCGGGGTCTCCCGCGCGAAGGACGGCTTCGTCGTCGACACCGTCGACGGCGAGTACCGCCCCGACTACGTGGTCTCGAACGCCGACTACGCCCACACCGAGCGGGACCTGCTCCCGACTCACGAGCGCCAGTACGACGACGACTACTGGGACTCCCGGACCTACGCCCCCTCCGCGTTTCTCATCTACATGGGGGTGGAGGGGGACGTCGACCCGCTCGAACACCACACGCTCGTCCTCCCGGAGGACTGGGACAGCCACTTCGAGGCCATCTTCGAGGAGCCGGGCTGGCCCGACGAGCCCGCCTACTACCTCTGTGTCCCATCCGAGACCGACGACGCCGTCGCCCCCGATGGCCACTCGAATCTCTTCGTGCTGGTCCCCATCGCGCCGGACCTGCACGACGGCGACGATATCAGGGAGGAGTACCGCGAGAAGATCCTCGCCGACATCGCCGACAACACCGGCGTCGACCTCCGGGACAGGATCGTCGTCGAGGAGCAGTTCGCGGTCTCGGATTTCGTCGAGCGGTACAACGCCACCGAGGGGACCGCTCTCGGACTCGCTCACACCCTCCGTCAGACCGCTCTGCTTCGCCCCTCGAACCGCTCCTCGGCGGTCGACGGGCTCTACTTCACCGGCTCCTTCACGACGCCGGGGATCGGCGTGCCGATGTGTCTGATAAGCGGCGAACACGCGGCCGAGGCACTGATAGACGAACAGGGATGAGGCGGACCGAAATGAGACGGACCCACCGAACAGACCCGAACCCATGAGCGACGTCGGTGAGCGACTAGCAGCGTTTGCCCCCTCCGACCAGTCCTTCTTCGGCTACCTGTTCTGGCTCTCGCGCCCTCGGTTCTGGCTGTATCTCGCCGGGCCCGTCGTCGTCGGCGTGGTCTACGCCGCCGACTCGCCCGCGGAGTTCTTCCAGCCGCTCGCGCTCGCGCTGTTCGCGTGGTTCCTGGTTCCCGCGAACCTGTTTCTGTACGGCGTCAACGACATCTTCGACGTCGACATCGACGAGCAGAACCCGAAGAAAGGCGAGGGCGGCCGGGAGGTCCAGTACACCGGCGACGGCATCGTCGTGATGGTCGTCTATCTCGCCGGTGCGGTGGGGACCCTCTTCGGCTTCGCGCTCACCATCCAGGGGATCTACGCGCTCGCGGCCTTCTACGCCCTCGCGGTCGAGTACAGCGCCCCGCCGCTGCGGTTCAAGACCACGCCCTTCCTCGACTCGCTGTCCAACGGGCTGTACGTCCTGCCGGGGGTGGTCGCTTACATCGCTATCGCCGGCGAATCCCCGCCGCTGCTGGCCGTGGCCGGGGGCTGGCTGTGGACGATGGGGATGCACACTTTCTCGGCGGTCCCGGACATCGAGCCCGACCGCGAGGCCGGCATCGACACTACCGCGACCGTGCTGGGCGAGCGCTGGACGCTCGTCTACTGCGGGGCGGTCTGGCTGGCCGCCGCGGTCCTGATGGGGCTGCTCCACCCCTTCCTGGGTGCGGTCTTCGGTGCCTACCCCGTGCTGACGGTCCTCTTTGCGCTCTCGGAGGTGTCGGTCGACCGGGCGTACTGGTGGTTTCCGGTCATCAACACGGTCGCCGGTGCGACCCTGACGATGGGCGGGGTCTGGGTGGTCCTGTATGCCTGAGACGGGCGGCACAGCCAGCCCGGGTGAGCGCGGATGAGCGAAGGGACGGTCGCCTCGGCCAGGTCGCTCGACCGCCGGGATGTCGAGGTGTTTCTCGACCGGCTGGTCCGCGACAACCGCTTCACCATCGCCGTCGTCTTTCCGGTCACCGGGGCGCTCTTGCTGCTCGCGAGTGCCGAGGGGCTGCTCCCCGAGCCCCTCTCGTTTAATCCCTACCTGGTCCTGCTGGGCACGGTGGTGATGCGGCTGCCGCTGGTCGGCGGGCTCGCCCCCCTTCTCGACCGCCGGGCCGCGCTGGCCCTCGGGGCGCTCGTGCTGTACGCCTACGGCATCGAGGCCGTCGGGCTCGCGACTGGATGGCCCTACGGCGAGTTCTCCTACGGGGTCGCGCTCGGCCCGACACTCGGTGGCGAGCTACCGCTTGGGTTGCCGGTCTTCTTTCTCCCGCTGGTGCTCAACAGCTACCTGCTCTGTCTGCTCCTGCTCGGCGAGCGGGCGAACAACCCCGCGGTTCGGCTGGGAACGGTCATCGCCGCGGTCATCGCGGTCGACCTCGTGCTCGACCCGGGTGCGGTCGCACTCGGGTTCTGGTCGTACGCCGAGGGCGGCTACTACGGCGTGCCGCTGAGCAACTACGCCGGCTGGGTGCTGAGCGCGACGGTGTCGGTCCTGGCGGTCGACCTGGCGTTCAGCCGGACGGCCCTGCTCGCCCGCGTGCGCGAGTGCCCGTACGTACTCGACGACCTGGTGAGCTTCGTGTTGCTGTGGGGGGCAGTCAACGTCTTCTACGGGGCGTGGGTGCCGGTCGGCATCGCGGCGGTCTTCGCAGTCGGGTTGGTGCAACTGGACCGCTTCGACTTCCGGGTCTGGGAGCGGGTCGCCGGACGGCAGTCACGATAGGGAGGAACGCGGACCCGGGTCACTCGGGGTGTGGGACGTGTGGTCCCTCGTCGGCACCCGGGGTCTCGCCGTCGCCGGCCGGCACGGCGCTGACCCGCCGGAACACCGAGACGGGGTCCTTGAGCCGGCGCCAGTGCCACCAGGTCTTCGCGACCGTCCACAGCTTCCGGCGCCGCGACAGCGACGGCCGCGCGGTCAACACGTCGAAGTTCCGGTCCCGGATCAGCCGGTGGTGTTCGGCGTACAACACCGCGGCCAGCAGGACGGCGAACTGGCAGTCCTCCGGGAGGTACTCGATGCCCGCCACGCCCTCGCGATACTTGTTCTCGGTGCGCAGCAGCTCCGCCCGGACCGCCGCCCGGAACTCCGGCGTTGGCTCGCAGTTCCGGATCTCCTCGACGCTCGTACCGTGGGTCTCCAGAGTCTCCAGCGGGAGATACACCCGGTCGAGTTCGCGGATGTCCTCGCGGACGTCGCGGATGAAGTTGGTGACCTGGAACGCCTCGCCCAGCGTGCCGGCGTGGGGGTGGGCGGCCTCGGGGTCGTCCGGCTCCATGATCGCGGTCATCATGTGCCCGACAGCGGCCGCAGACCCGCGGGTGTACCCCGCCAGGTCCGCGCGGGTCCCGTAGCGGTCGGTGTCGATGTCCGCCTGCATGGCGTCGATGAACTCCTCGACCTCCCGCGTGGGGATGTCGTTGCGCTCGCGGAGTTCGGCGAAGGCGTCGACGACTGGGTCCTGGGCCTCGCTCTGTCCCAGGGCTGCCTCGCGGATCTCCTCGAGACGCTGGCGCTGCTCTTCGGGGCTCAGGCCGTTGTCGCCGTCGACTACCTCGTCCGCGATCCGGAAGAAGCCGTAGAGAACGTAGGTCTGCTCCCTGACCCGTTGGGGGAGCAGACGCGTCGCGTAATAGAACGTCTGGCCAGTCTGTTTGTGAATGGCCTTCCCTTCAGTGAGCTGGGACTCGTCCACATCAACACCCATAGTGCCGTAGTACTAAGTTAGTTACCCAATGCGTTTGGGTATCCGCCCGCCCGGGGAGGCCGGTCGGGGTGCACTTTTATTTCAGCCCCCCGATTACCTCCGAGTATGTCACGCCTGCTGGTCGGCACGGACGGACCGGAGACGAGCGACGCCCTTCTCGACTACCTCTCGGACGCGCTCGGGGCCGGCGACGAGGTCTGTATCATCACCTCGGCACCCGGCGGCGACGAGACGACGAGCGCCGAGATGGCCGAAGGCGAGGAGGCACTCGACATTCTGGAGGAGGGGCTGGGCGAGGCCGTCGCCGAGCGCCACCAGTTCGTCCGTGGGAACGAGCCCGTCGAGGACCTGCTGGCCGCGGCCGACGACTTCGACGCCGACGAGTACGTCATCGGCATCCGGAAGCGCAGCGCCGTCGGCAAGGTGATGTTCGGCTCGACCGCCCAGACCCTCCTGATCGACGCCGACCGTCCGGTCCGGTGTGTCCCGCTGATCGAGTGAGACGTGGCCGGCGAGGCCGGTGACGGGCGAGTCTCTCCTCCGCTGCGGTGCACAACTGTTTTGGACTCGCTCCGCGGACTGTCGGGTATGCGCGAGACGCTCGCCACCGCCAGTGACCTGCTCGCATCGGCTGCCGACGACGCCGGCGACCACGCGGACCGGCTGCGCGACCTGAGCGACCAGCTCGGCTCGCTGGCCGACCAGGACCGCGACGTCGACCACGGCCGGCTCGCCCGGATCCAGTCCGGGCTCGACGAGATCCAGCCCGACGTGAGTGACGAGGTCGCCGCGGCTATCGACGAGGCCAACGACGAGATCAACGCCTTCCGGGAGACGATCGAAGGAGTCTAGACTACTTTTTTGCGCCTCGGGTGTCCTCGCGCGGCTCCGCCGCGCTGTGGCACCACTCGCGCAAAAAACATAGTGAAAAAAGCCGGACGCTCGGCCTCCGGCCTCGCGTCCGGTGTCCTCGTGAGGGAACCGAACGAAGGCTCGTCAGAGCGAAGCTCTGACGGTGAACCGCCTCGCGCCGGCGGTGCTCGGCGGATGCTCGTTGCAGGCCTGCCTTTCCCCGTGCTCGCGCGATGGAACGCGCTCGCGGCCACCGCCGGCGGGCACCGCCGCCGGCCACCGCTGCCGGGCACCCGCCGACCGCTCCGGCGCCGACCGCCCCGCGGATGGCTGCCGCTACCGCTCGTCGAAGAGGTGCTCGGCGAGCATCGGCACGAACGTCCCGATGTCGGTGACCATCCCGACCGCCTGGGCACTGCCGCGGTCCAGCAACTGGGTGACGGTCGCGGGGTTGATGTCGACGCAGACAGTCCGGGTCGTGGAGGGGAGACAGTTGCCCACTGCGACCGAATGGAGGAGCGTCGAGAGCATCAACACGAGGTCGGCCTCGTGGGCCTGCTCGCGGATCGCGTTCTGGGCCTCGACGGCGTCGGTGATGGTCTCGGGGAGGGGTCCGTCGTCGCGGATCGACCCCGCGACCACGTAGGAGGTGTCGTTCTGCACGCACTCGTACATCACACCCGAGTCCACGAGCCCCTCCTCGATGGCCGCCTCGATGCCGCCCGCGCGGATGACCTCCGAGATGGTGTAGATGTGGTGTTTGTGGCCCTTCCGGGGGTGGTCGAGACTTTCGGTGTCCATCCCCAGCGAGGTGCCGTAGAGGTCCCGCTCGAGGTCGTGGACCGCGAACCCGTTGCCCGTCGAGAGCATGTCGACGTAGCCCTCCCGGACCAGCCGCGCGAGGGCCTCGCGGGCCCCCGAGTGGATGAGCGCGGGGCCACAGACGGCCAGGACCTTCCCGCCCTCGGCTTTCGTCTCGGCGATGGCCTCCGCGATGTTCGAGATGGTCGTCTCGGAGGGTCGCTCCGAGGAGACCCCGCCCTGCATGAAGCCGAACGCGCCCTCCCGCCCGCGGGGACGCTCGGGCGGGTGCACGCGAATGCCGGTCTCGCCGGTGACGACGGTGTCGCCTTCCTCGATGGCGTTGAGCACCTCCGTGTACGCGCGCGGGCCGTCGTCGCCGTGCTCGACGACCACCGCACAGTCCATCTCGATGTCCTCGACCGGGAGCCACTCGCCGTCGACCCGGACGTCCGTCGGGTGGTTGGTCGTCGAGTAGAATCCCTTGGGGACGACCTGGTCGGCGGGCGCCGGCTCGAGGTGGGCGTCCTCCGGGTCGGAGGGGTTCGCGCCGTTCTGGTGGAGTTCGTGGATGATCGACTGGAGGTGCTCCGGGTCGTCTCCCTTCACGACCATCCGGGCGTAGGACTCCTCGGTCTCGTGTCGGCCGATGCGGAACTCCTCGACCTCGAAGGAGCCACCCATGTCCATGATGATGCCGAAACACGTCTGCATCATCCCGGAGTCGATGATGTGGCCCTCGAGTTCGACCTGACGGGACGCCATACCCCTGCCAGACGGGGGAGGCTCAAGACCATTTTGGGTGCCGGGGTCCGGGTCCTGGCCGCCGACCGTCGCCCGCTGCCCGCTTCGCGTCAGCCCTCGACCCGGCAGTCGACCTGCCACTCGGTATCCCCCTGCTCGACGAGGCGTTCGTAGAAGGCCCGCAGCCCGGCCGGCTCGGTGGCCGGCAGGACGTGCAGCCCGACGCGGCCGTCCCGGACCGAGACCCGGAAGACGTCGCCCGTCCCCTCGTCGCGGACGAGATACACCGGCATCGGCAGGTCGTAGTAGTCCCCGAAGCGGTACGGTCCCGTCTCGAGGACCGCCTCGACGAGGTCGACCAGCGCGTCCTCGGCGCGCTCGGCGGCCGGCGCGAGCCGGAAGACTGTCGACCCCTCGTAGGTCACCCCCTCGTCGTAGGGAAACCGGCGCTCGGGCCGGACGGGGATCTCGAAGGTCGGCTCGCCGGTCCCTGTCCGGTCGCTGGATGCGGCGTTGCCGGACGTGGAGCCGTCGCCTCCAGTCTCGTCGCTCGGCGCCGGATCGCCGGCCATCACCGTCGGGTAGGGCGGCTTCCCTCTTAGTCCCGCGGCCACAGCGCCCGCTTTCGGCGAGCCGGAGCGTCCTTTCCCAGCCGGTCACGATGCGCGATGCGCGGTGTTCTAGTGTGTCCGCGCCCGACGGGCGGTCATGACGCTCGCACTCCCGCCCTCGCTGTCTGTGCCGGCGCTCGTCGTCGTCGGCGCGGCTGCCGGCCTGCTCGCGACGCTGGTCATGGACCTTCCGATGCGCGCCCTCCTCGCGGAGGGGATGACGCCACCGTTCGTCGCTGCCGGCGCGCTGACGGGCGCGGACACCGCCGACGCACCCCGCCGGGTCGCACTCGCCGTCCACTACGGCTCCGGGACCGGTGCGGGCGTCATCTTCACCGCGCTGGCGGTGCTCGCAGCCACTGCCGGCGCGCCCGGCCCTGCAGTCGCCGGCTTTCCGCTCCTCGCGCTCGCCGTTGCCGCGCTCGTCCAGCTACCCGTGATGGTCGCCTTCTTCTCGTACTTCGTGCTCCCGCGGTACGGAACCGTCCCCCCGGCGCGCGTCCCACGGGTCCGCCGGGACTGGCTCGTCTCCGCGGCGGCCTACGTGGCCAGCGTTGCGGTCCTGCTCCCGGCGCTGGTTTGGGTCGTCGGGTGATGCCGTCCGTGTGGCTGACACGCCCGCAGGCGGTGTCCCTATGTCGGGGCGGACCGAAACCGGACCGTGACAGACGCCGAGGATCCCCTTCTCTACCCGAACGCCGGTGAGGGCGCCGGCGACGACCCGGACGGCGACGGCAGCGTCTCGCGCCGGGGCCTGCTGAGCGCCACGGCCGCGGCTGGTGCCGTCGCCACGGCCGGCTGTGCGTCGAACGATGCGGAGACGCCCGGGCCGGTCGAGGACGCGCCGACGGTATTCGTGTTCAACACCGGAGACGGCAGCGTCAGCGTCATCGACGCGGGGGCGGACGAGGTCGTCGAGACGCGGGCCGCCGGCGTCACCTCGTCGTTCCCCTCGAACCAGTTCTCCCCGCGGCTCGTCGACCGCCCGGGCGAGCACCTGTGGGTCAACGCCGACCGCGGGGTGCGGGCGCTCGCCGCCGGCTCGCTCTCGGAGGCAGCCCGGGTCGAGACCGACTCCGGTGCCAACTGGCTCGAACGGACGCCCGACGGCGCCCACCTCCTCGTCAGCGCCCGGGAACCGGCCCACACCCAGTACCGCGTCGACGCCGACCCCGGCTCGGGGAGCTTCGGCGAGGTGACCGGCGAGATCGACCGGACGCCCGAGGGCGGCCGCGGGGGAAACGACGGCCCCGGGCCGTGTGACGTGACGGTCCATCCCGACGGTGACGTGGCCTACGTTCCCGACCTCTTCGGGGACACGCTGACCGTCCTCGACGTCGAGGCCTTCGAGGTCGCGACGCAGGTCGAGGTGTCGCCGGTCGGGAACGGTCCGGCCGCGCCGTGGATGGGAACCGCCGCCTGGGACGGGGAGACGCTGCTGGTCGAACACGACGAGGGCGCGACGGGCACCGAGAGCATCTGGGACCTTAGCGACCCCGCCGAGCCCCGCGAGCGGGTCAGACTGACCGCCGAGGACGGCCTGGGCAAGCGCCCGCTGACCAGCGAGGTCGGCCCCGACTCCGAGACGGGCTACGTCTTCACCCCGGGGTCGAACGACGTGACCGTCGTCGACCTGACCGCCGGCGAGGTCGCCGACCGGCTCGACCTGGGCGGGTCGGCGTTCGCCGGGACCTGGGGACCGGACCGCGACCGCCTGTACGTCCCGGTCCAGACCGCGGACGAGGTCGCCGTCATCGACCACGCGGCCGGCGAGGTAACGGCCCGGCTCGCGGTCGGCGCCCGGCCCTACGGGGCGACTGCGGCGACCGTCCGACCCGCCGAGAGCGGAGCGTCGGAGTCGGCGCAGGCGCTGCGCCGGCTGGCCTTCCGTCACGGCGACAGCGGGACGACCTACTGCCTGGGCAACTGCGCCTGTGGCCACCGGCTCTGAGCTGTCGCGGGCGCCAGCAAGCCTGGCCTGCCGCGGGTGACTTATGACGCTGGCGCCCCACCGGCTGATATGTGCGGGCGCTACAGCCTGTTCGCGCCGCCCGAGGTCGTCGAGGAGCGGTTCGACGCCACCTTCCGCGAGGAGTTCCAGCCACGCTACAACGCTGCCCCCCGGCAGTCCCTGCCGGTCATCGGCGACGACCGCGACGGCGAGATCCGGACCATGGAGTGGGGCCTGGTCCCGCCGTGGGCCGACAGCCGCGACGACGGCGGCTTCATCAACGCCCGCGCCGAAACCGTCGCGGACAAGCCAAGCTTCCGGGACGCCTTCCGTCGGGACGGTCCCGGCGGCCGGTGTCTCGTCCTCGCGGACGGCTTCTACGAGTGGGTCGAGGAGGACGGCGGCAAACAGCCCTACCGGGTCACACTCGAGGGGGAGCGTCCCTTCGCGATGGCGGGGCTGTGGACGCCCTTCGAGCCCGCGACCGAGCAGACCGGCCTGGGTGAGTTCGGCGCAGGTGGCGACGGGTCCACCGACCCCGGAGCCGGCGGCCCCGACCCCGTCGAGACCTTCACCATCGTCACCACCGAGCCGAACGCGACCGTCGCGGACCTGCACCACCGGATGGCCGTGGTCCTCCCGGAGGGTCGCGAGCGCGAGTGGCTGGCGGCGCCGCCGGGCGAGGCCGCCGCCCTCCTCGAACCCTACGACGGGGAGATGCGAGCCTACCCGGTCCCGGAGGCCGTCAACGACCCAGGCAACGACACGCCGGCGGTGGCCGAACCGCTCTCGGAGTGACGCGTGCCACACGGTGCGCCGCGCTCCGTGGGCCGCGGCGAGTGCCGACTCACCCGATGTTGACGACCAGTACCGGCACGGACCCGTTCTCGACGACGCGCTCGGTCGTGCTCCCCAGGGCGTCGACGCCCTGCCGCCCGGTGCGCCCGTGGGTCCCCATCACGACGAGGTCCACCCCGTTGTCCTGGGCGTACTCGACGGCGACCCGGTGGGGGATCCCCTCCTCGCAGACTGTCCTGGCGGTCAGCCCGGCGTCCTCGACAGTCACCGCTACGTCGTCGAGTGCGCGCTCGCCCTCCTCCTGCAGCGACCGGCGGACCTCCGCCTTCGAGTCCTCGTCGGCCGCCATGATGTGGCGCTTGTCGACGACGTAGAGCCCGTGGACCGTCGTCTCTCCCTCCGCGATGGCGAGGGCGTGGTCCAGGACCGCTTCAGTGCCGGAGCTCCCGTCGGTCGGAACCAGGATATTGTCGTACATACCGCGACGTGATACCGGGGGGCACAAAGAGGCTACCGGTCGGAACGAAACGCCCCGTGGTGGCACGGGACAGGGGTCTCCCCCGACACCCTATCCGCCGGTGAAGGTGGGGTGTTTCGAGACGTACCGCGGGAGGTACCGCGACCGCTGGGGGAGGTCGGCGACGTCCTCGCGGACGGTCTCCTCCAGCTCGGCCAGCGTCATGTCCCGCTCCTCGTCGGCGATACGGACGTTGACGCCCATCCGGTCGCTTTCGATCTCGTCGTTACCCACGACGACGTAGTAGGGCACCCAGTCGGTCTCGGCGCCGGCGATCCGCTTGCCGACGGACTCGTCGCGCTCGTCGATGTCCACCCGGACCTCGGCCTCCTCGAGGTGGTCGGCGAGCTCGTCACAGTACCCGAGGTGTTCGTCGGGGTTCACCGGGATGAAGCGAACCTGCGTCGGCGAGAGCCAGGTGGGGAGCTGTGGCGTGTCCATGTCCGCGGTCTCCTCGAGCAGGGCGGCCATCACCCGCTCGATCCCGCCGGAGGGGGAGTAGTGGAGGATCGGCGGGTTGTGGGCGCCCTCGCTGTCCATGTACTCGATGTCGAACCGCTCGGCGCTCTCGACGTCGATCTGGACCGTCGGGTTCTCGATGGGGCGGCCGAGGCTGTCGATGGCCGCGAAGTCGATCTTCGCCGACCAGTAGTGGTGTCGCTCCGGGATGACCTCGAGCAGCGCGGGCTTGCCGAGCTCGTCGACGACCTCCTGCACCCAGGCCTCGTTGTCCTCGTAGAACTCCCGGGTCATCCGGATGGCGGGCTCGTAGTTGATATCGAGGTCCTCGGAGGTCTGCAGGGCGAGCTTGGCCTGCTGCATCAGCTCCTCGCGGGCCCCGTCCATGTCCCGCGTGGCGGTGTGCATGTCGGGCATCGTGAACGCGCGCAGCCGCTTGAGCCCGGCAACCTCCCCCTGCTGTTCGCGCCGGAAGGAGTAGGTCGACATCTCGTAGACCCGCAGCGGGAGGTCGTTGACCGAGATGTGCATGTCCCGCATGATCGAGAACTGGCCGAAACACGCCGCAAACCGCAGCATCATCCGGCGGTCGCCGGATTCGAAGCGGTACTGGCGCTCCCCGAACTTCCCGGCGTGTTCGTTGATCGACCGGGCGCCGAGGTCGTACATGATCGGGGTCTCGACGGGCATCCCGCCGTAGTCCACGACCAGGTCGTTGACGTAGTCCATCAGGGCGTCCCGGATGAGCTTCCCGCGCGGGTAAAAGCGGAGGTTGCCCACGTCGGAGAGTTCGTCGTAACCCACGAGTTCCTTCTCGCGCATCAGCTCGATGTGGGGTGGCTCCTCGCCGGGACTGGCCGTGACGTCCTCGACCTCGTCCTCGATGAACGCCTGCATGTCCCCGCTGGCCTCGGTCTTCGCGTCGAGGGCGTCCGCGGTGGTGCCGTCGGGGCGCATGACCAGCCAGTCGCTGGGTTCGCGGTCGGGTTCACTCTCGCCCTCCTCGTCGCGGTGGGCGGCGACGTGCCGGGAGAGTTCAGAGAGCGGGTGGCCCTTGCAGGAGACCTCGAAGGACTTGTACCAGCCGAAGGGCGCCCGGAGAGTCTCGTAATCCTCGCTCATCGCCGTCTCCAGGTTCTGCATGACGGTCGTGGCCGAGCCAGGGCTGGCCAGGTCCTCGCTGAGGTGGGCGTAGGGGTAGAGAACGACCCGGTCGGTGTTGAGTTGCCCCGTGACGTCGTCGATCTCCGCCAGGGCGTTTTCGACCACGCCCTCTATGCTCTCCTCGTCGTCGGACTCGACGCTGATGAAGACGGTGACACACTCCTCCATCCGCCCCTCGAGGGGGACCCCCTCCCGCTCGGCGAGGTCCTCTGAGACCTCCTCGCGGGCCTCGAACTCCAGATGGTCGGAGTGAATGAACAGCAGTCGCATACCCCACCAAACCCGACGGCCGGTAAAAAGCGTGCCGGAAGGCCGACCGGCCGTTGTCACGGCTGTCGTGGTCGTCTCGAACGCGGTGGTGCCCTCGAAGGCACCCGCTCCCTGTGCGCCGACACCCCTGAATTTCGCCCCGAGTGCCGGTTGTCGACCCGCCGCTGTCCCGTCAGCCCTCCTCCTCTTTCAGCTGTTCGAGTTCGGCGTCGACCTCGGTCTCGTCGACGTCCGGTACCTCGACGTCCTCGGCGTCGACGTCCGTGCTGGTTTCTAGCTCGGCCTCGGTGGCCCCGGTTTCGACGTCCACCTCGACGTCCTCCTCCTCGTCGTCGGCCATCTCGGCTTTCAGCGTCTCCAGCTCCCGCTCGGCGCCGCTCTGCTCGGAGAGCTCCTCGAGTTCACGGTCGAGTTTGCTCTGCTCGGAGATGCCGTCCTCCAGGGCCCCGGTCTCGCGGAGCTCGTCCAGCGCCGCCGCGCGGGCCTCCATCTCCTCGGTGCGCTCCTCGGCGCGCTCGATGGTCCGCGTGACCCCGTCCATCTCGTCGCCGGCGCCGGTGATCGCCTCCGAGACGCGGGCGTTCGCCTCGGCGGCTTCGTAGCGGGCCTTCATCGTCTCCTTGCGCGTGCGGAACTCCTCGATCCGCTGCTGGAGCTGCTCTTTCTTCTCGACGAGGTCGTCCTGGTTGCGCTCTAGATCCGCGATCTGGGCCTCCAGTTGCTCGATCTGGCTCATCTTCTGCTTTTTCTTCTCCAGCGCCCGTCTGGCCAGGTCGTCGCGGTCCTGGCGGACCGCCTCGCGGGCCTGCTCGTTGTGGCGCTCGACGTTGTCCTCCAGCCGCCGTTTCTGGATCTCCAGCCGTTTCTTCTGTGTCGTGAGGTCGGCGATCCCCTGCTTGACGTCCTGGAGTTCGTCGCGCAGCTGCTCGTAGGAGTAATCCAGCGTCTGGGTGGGGTCTTCCGCCCTGTTCACCAGGGCGTTGAGTTTCGACCTGATGACGTAGGACGCACGCGAGAGTATTCCCATACACCCGTTTGTCGGCGGCGAGACTTAAAATTCCGACACGCGTAGGCCCCCTATGGACTCAGAGCGGCTGCGGATACCGGGGACCAGGGAGCTGAGGGCGACGCTGGACACGCCAGACGGGAGCGACGCCGAGACGACCGTCGTCGCCTGCCCGCCACACCCCCAGATGGGCGGTGACCGCCGGGACGGCCGCCTCCGAGCGGTCGGCGAGGCACTGTGTGAGCACGATATCGCCTGCCTGCGGGTCGACTACGGCCCCTACGACGGGGGCGGCGCCGAGCGTCGGGACGTCCGGGAGGCCCTGGCGTGGGCGCGCGAGCGCGCCGACCGTGCGGGGCTGTTCGGCTACAGCTTCGGGGCGGGCGTGGGACTGCTCGCGGCCGCCGAGGAGTGCGAGGCGGACGCTCCTCCCGCCGGGGTGTCGGTCCTCGCCCCGCCCGCATCCTCCGGCGGGGAGTCCACTGCCGACGCCGTCGACCGGGTCACGTCGCCGCTCCAAGTCGTCTACGGGGAGCGGGACGGGACCGTCGACTGGGAACCGGCCGTGGAGCGCGCCCGCGGGCGCGACGCGAGCGTGACGGGCGTGCCCGCGGACCACTTCTTCGTGGGACAGCAAGGGAAGGTGGCCGGACAGGTCGCGGACTTCCTGGCCGGCGCGTTCGGGGGAGGGACGGAGCGGTGACACGCCCCGTTTTCCGTCGAGCGCTTGGCGGTCGGTCACAAACGCCGGCGGGTCCGTAACGCATTAGGCGACGCCAAGCACACCGTCAGTATGCCAACGGAGCAGACGGGCTACGACCCGAGCCTGGGCCGGAAGTTCGTTTTCGTGACCGGGGGCGTGATGTCGGGGCTGGGCAAGGGCATCACGGCCGCCAGCACGGGCCGGCTGCTCGCCAACGCCGGCTTCGACGTCACCGCGGTCAAGATCGACCCCTACCTGAACGTCGACGCGGGGACGATGAACCCCTTCCAGCACGGCGAGGTGTACGTCCTCAAGGACG
>JAZKSZ010000015.1:0-18883 GCA_036625795.1 Haloarculaceae archaeon | reverse complement strand
GAGCGTGTCGAGGAAGTCGGCGACGGTCTTGCGCTCGACGACCACCCGGTCCGAGAGCACGTAGTCGCCGACCGCCAGCGTCTCCAGACGGGTCTCGACGCCCTCGCGGGTCGACAGGTCCCGCGCGATAGTCGAGTCCAGTTCCCGCTGGTCGGCGACGATTTCGACCGTCTCCCCGTCGGGGTCGGCTGCCGCCACGACGGCACCCTCGCCGTCCGCGGGGTCGTCCTCCCGGTCGGCGGCGTCAGCCTCGCTTGTGGCGTCGTCCGCCCCGGCGCCGGCGCCGTCCCCGGAGTCGGACTCGGGGTCCCCGGCGAACGCTCCCAGCCCCGCCTGGCCGTCGTCGTCAGCGTCGGCGGTGCTCGGCCCGGTGTCGCCGGCAGTGTCGCTGCTGGCGCCCTCGCCGCCGGAACCGTCGGCCTTGTCGCCGGAGCCAGCGTCCCCCTCGCCGGCGGCGCCCGACTCGCCGTCGGCGCTGTCGGCGCTGTCACCATTCACCTCCGCGGTGCTGCCGCCGTTACCGTCCGGCCCCTCGCTCGCGTAGGTGTCGAGCCCGGCCTGTTCGAGGCGGGCCTCGATGGTTCCGGCGGCGTCCTTGAGAGTCCGGAGTTCCTGTTCCATCTCTTTCTGGTCGTTCCGAGCCTTCCAGAAGTAGGCCTCGTCGCGGGTGTCTTCGGCGAGCAGCACCGTCACCGCGCCCTCGGTCTGACGGCCGGTCCGGCCCTTGCGCTGGATAGCCCGGATCGCCGTCGGGACGGGCTCGTAGAACAGCACGAGGTCGACCTCGGGGACGTCCAGCCCCTCCTCCGCAACGGAGGTGGAGACGAGCACCTCGAACTCGCCGGCGCGGAACCGTTCGAGGGTGTCCTGCTGTTCGGTCTGGGTCATCCCCGCGCTGCCCTCCGTGTCGGACTGGCCGACGAAGCGCTCGGTGCTGAAGTGTTCGCCCAGGAATCCGGTCAGCGTCTCCGCCGTGTCCCGTGACTCGGTGAAGACGATGACACGCTCGCCGCCCTGGATCCCCAGTGTTTCGGCGATGGTCATCCGCGCGCGGCGGAACTTCGGGTGCAGGTCGTCGTACTCCCGCGCCAGCCGGACCGCTCGCCGGACCTTGGGTTCGGAGACCAGCCGCTGGTCCGCCTTCGAGGCCCCCGAGGAGCGGGCGGCCTCCCGCTGGCGCTCCATGTACTGGCGGAAGGACTCGACGCTCTGGGTCTCGACGTAGGTGACGGCGGTCCGCAGTTTTCGCACCTCGGCGAGCAGGCTCATTCCCTGGTAACCCTCGCTTTGGTCGTTGTCCATCAGGTCACGGAGCCGGCCCTGTATCTTGTGGATCTCCCGCTCGGAGACGTCGGGCTGGGTAGTGGACGTCACGCCCAGTTCCTTGAGCTGTGTCAGCCGGTCGCGGATGACCTCCTTGAGGGCGTCCCGGATCTCCTCGACGGTCTCGGGGAGTTCGACGCGCTCCCACTCGACGCTGGTGTCGTGGGTGTACTCTTCGACGTCGGCGTCGGCCTCGGTCATCACCTCGACGCTTCCGAGCCCGAGATTCTCACAGACCTGGAGGATGCTCTCCTCGTCGTCGCCCGGGGAGGCGCTCATCCCCGTCACCAGCGGGTCCTCGGCCTCGGCGTGGTAGCGCTCGGCGATATAGTTGTAGGCGTAGTCGCCGGTCGCCCGGTGACACTCGTCGAAGGTACAGTGCGTGACTGACGCGAGCGAGACTCTGTTGCCGACGAGGTCGTTCTCGACGACCTGCGGGGTGGCGATCACCACTTGAGCGTCGTCCCACAGCGCGGCGCGGTCGTCGGGGCTGACCTCGCCGGTGAAGACCACGACTTCCTCGTCGGGGACCTCCAGCGCCTCCCGGTAGAAGTCGGCGTGCTGGGCGACAAGCGGCTTGGTCGGCGCCAAAAGCAGGGACTTCCCGCCGGCCTCGTGGAGCCGGCGGGCGGTCACCAGCAGGCTCACCGCCGTCTTCCCCAGCCCGGTGGGGAGACAGACCAGCGTGTGGCCGCGGCTCGCGGCCTCGGCCAGCCGGAGCTGGTAGGCCCGCCGCTCCAGGGCTCCGGGGACCACGAGCGGGCGGTCGACAGTATCGCGCTCGGCGCCAGTCGCCATTCGCCCGCCCGTAACCGGTCGGCGGGGTTAAGCGTGCGGGTGGCGGGGTGAAAGTGGTCCTCAGACCAGCGGCGGCACGTAGGTCACGAGCAGCCACGCCGTCACGGCCGCACCCACGGGGATCGAGAAGTTGTCGTCGATGACGAAGCCGTAGACCCGGGGTTTGAGCGCGTCGGCAGCCACGACGACAACGGCGACGGGGAGGACGGCCCGCGGCGGCAGAAACGGGAGCGCGATGAGGACGCAGACCGCGAAAGTGACCAGCATCACCCCGTGCGACTTGCGGGTGTCCGGCCCCTCGGCCTCCGAGAGCACGCCTGCGAGCGGGTCGGCGATGCCCAACAGGAGGTAGGCGGCGACGGCGATGGGCGGCTCGAACGCCCAGCCGACGATGGCCGCGGAGACGACTGCAAGCGCGTAGCCGGCGGGGTTGTCCTGCTCGTACTCGCGGGTCAGCCGGTCGTAGACCACCCAGTCCAGGCCGACGAACAGCCTGAAAAACTCCAGGGCGACCGCGACGGCCGCGCCCGCGGCGACCAGGTACTTGATCGTCTGCCACTCGACGACTCCGGCCAGGTACAGCCCCGGCACGGCGACCCCGCTGACGTGTGCGAGCCGGCGGCCGTAGTCCATCCCTCAGCCGATCTCTCCGAACCCGACCTCGCCATCCCGGAGCGCCCGCAGCGTCCCGGGCAACTCCTCGATGCCGACCCGGCGCTGGGCGGTCGTGTCCCGCTCCCGGACGGTGACGGTCCCCGCCAGGTCCGGGTCGTCACCCTCGCCGAGCGTGTCGTAGTCGACGGTCACGCAGAAGGGGGTACCGACCTCGTCTTGCCGGCGGTAGCGGCGGCCGATGGCGCCGGAGTCGTCGTAGGCCACGGACAGTCCCGCTTCGCGCAACTGTGTGGCGACCTCCCGCGCCCGCTCGCCCAGCCCGTCGCGGTCCATCAGCGGGAACACGCCGACCGTCGTCGGCGCCAGTGCCGGCGGCAGCGAGAGGTAGGTCCGCTCCTCGCCGTCGACCACGTCGCTCTCGTAGGCGTGTGCGAGGACGGTGTAGACCAGCCGGCCCACGCCGAAGGAGGGCTCGACGACGTGTGGCGTGACCCGCTCGCCGGCCTCGGTTACCTCCTCGACCGCGAAACCGGTCTGCTCGACGGGGACCGCGTACTCCTGTCCGTCGACCTCGACGGACACCGTGCCGTCCTCGCCGGCCGCCCGGAAGGCGCCGGGGTCACGCTCCGCGAGGGCTTCGAGCGCCTCCGCGACCGCTTCCGCGTCGCCGCCGAACGCCGGCCCGAGTTCGCTCATGTCGGGGTCGACTGTCGGGCGCTCGACCGTCACCGGTTCGTCGTACTGCTTGAAGACGTCGTAGTCCTCGCCGGAGTGTTCGGCGTGGTTCGCCAGGTCGTAGTCCCCGCGGTAGGCGAAGCCGGTCACCTCGACCCAGTCGCCGTCGATTTCGGTCTCGGCGTCCCAGGTGTCCGAGGCGTAATGCGAGAGTTCCCCGGGGAGATGTTGGCGGTAGCGAAAGCGGTCCATGTCGACGCCGACCCGCTCGTACCACTCCTTCGCGAGCCCCAGGTAGAAGGCGACCCACTCGCTCTCGACGACGCCCTCCTCGACGGCCTCCCGGACGGTCAGTTCCCGCAGGTTGCCGTCCTCGGCCTCCTGTGCGCGTGCGGAGTACAGGGACACCTCCACGTCTGCGACCCGCTCCAGCGGCGGCTCGTCGGTCTCGGGGTCGATGAAGTGCTCGAGTTCGGCCTGGGTGAACTCCCGGACCCGGACCAGCGACTTCCGGGGACTGATCTCGTTGCGGTAGGCCTTCCCGACCTGTGCGACCCCGAAGGGCAGCTGGTTGCGGGCATACTCCGCGAGCTGGGGGAACTCGACGAAGATGCCCTGGGCGGTCTCGGGCCGCAGGTACCCCGGCGCGGCGTCGCCCGGCCCGATGTTGGTCCCGAACATGAGGTTGAAGTTGTCGACGGGCTCGCCGGCCAGCGACTCGCCACAGGAGGGACAGCCGATGTCGTGCTCGGCGACCAGCTCCATCACCGCCTCGTTCGCCATCGACTCGGCCTCCTCGATGTCGGTGGCGTCCTCGATGAGGTGGTCCGCGCGGTGGGTCGCGGCACACGCCGGGCACTCGATGATCATGTCGTCGAAGGTGTCGAGGTGGCCCGACGCCTCGAAGACCGCCTCGGGCATCACGTCGGGGGCGTCGATCTCCATGTGCCCCTCCCGGGTGACAAAGCGGTCCCGCCAGGCCTCCTCGAGGTTGGCCTTCAGCGTGGCCCCCTGCGGGCCGTAGGTGTAGAAGCCGGCGACGCCGCCGTAGGCTCCCGAACTCTGGAAGAAGAAGCCGCGGCGTTTCGCCAGTTCGGTCAACCGCTGCCCCTCGTCGGCCGGCCCGCTCCCGTCACCCTCGCCGTGCTCGCCGGCTGCACGCTCGCCCTCGTTCATAGCGCCTCCAGCAGGTCGATGTCCCGGACGACGCCGTACAGTTCGTCGCCGGTGACGACGGGGAGCTGTTCGATGTCGTGTTCGAGCATGAGCTGGGCGGCGTCCTGGATGGTGCGGCGCTTCCCCACGGTCACGAGGTTCGGCGTCATGAACTCGGCGACGGGCTCGGCGGGGAGTTCCACGTTCCGGGTGGGCATGTAGCGGTTGCCGACGGCCTTGATCCCCTCCCAGGCCCAGTCGTCGTCCTGGTCGGCGATCGACTCGCCGGTGTCGGCCTCGCCCTCGACGACGCGGGCGACCTCGAGCACGTCGACCTCCGTCAGCATCCCGGTCAACTCGCCGTCGTCGTCGAGGACGATGGCGTAGGGGACCTGCGCGAAGGAGAGCTCGCGCTCGGCGACGGGGAGAGGCGTGCCGGCGTAGACGGCGTTGACTTCCCGGCCGGCGACGGCATCGACGGTGGTGTCGCCGGGGAGGTGACCGTTGGCGATCGCGCGGACCACGTCGGTGACGGTGACGATCCCCTCGAGCCCCCCGTCGACGACGGGGACCCGGCGGTCGCCGGTCTCGACCATCCGCCGGGCGACCTCCTCGATGGCGGCGTCGGCGGTCGTGGTGGTGACCTCCTCGACGAGCAGGGCGAGCTGGTCCTCGTCGGGCCGCTCGATGAGGGCGTCCCGGGTGACCAGCCCCCGGAACTCCTCGCCGTCGGGCCCGTTCTTGACCACGGGGACCGAGGAGAAGGCGCCGTCCTGGAGATACTCGAGCACGTCGTCACGGGTACCCGGCACCTCGACCGTCACGGTGTCCTCTCGGGCCGTCATGACGTCTGCGACGTTCATATTGCCCCTACTCCACGCCGCACCCACTAAGTCCTTACACTTCGAGGAGCCGGCGGCGGCCCGTCGCAGCCTCCGCCGCGACGCCCGGCTGCCACTCACGGACCGAGGCGCCAGCCGGGTGTACCGGGGTGTCGGCCGGGTGTACTGTGGCGGCGGCCGGGTGTACTGTGGCGGCGGCCGGGTGGTCGCCGAGGCCACACGCCGCGTGCGGGGCCGCCCCCTCCGGCGGTCGACTGCCGCGCCGTTCCGGAGGATTTATATATGGATGTTACATGTTGACACGCATGGAGCCGGATACGATCCCGGCGTCGGCGGTGGAGACCGACCCGGAAGTGATGGCAGCCGTCGAGGACGGCCCCGTCCAGACGTTCGTGATCGCTGACGTCAGCCAGGACGACGCCTACCTGACACTGCCGCTCGCCGACGCCGCCTCGCTTCCGGCCTGGCGGTAATTCCCTTCTTTCGCCGCGTCCCGGGTGCTGCTCCGGACAGCCCCGCGTGCGCCGAAAGACAACCGTTTTTACCGGCCACTGACTCCCACGGGTATGAAGGTACTCGTCACCGACCCCATCGCGGACGCGGGGATCGACCGGCTCCGGGCGGCCGGTCACGAGGTAGAGACGGCCTACGACATCGAGGGCGAGGCGCTGCACGAGGCGGTCGCCGACGCCAACGCGCTCATCGTCCGCTCGGGCACGACTGTCGACGCCGCGCTGTTCGAGGCTGCGCCCGACCTGGTGATCGTCGGCCGGGCCGGCATCGGCGTGGACAACATCGACATCGACGCCGCCACCGAGCACGGCGTCATCGTCGCCAACGCCCCGGAGGGCAACGTCCGCGCGGCCGCCGAACACACCGTCGCGATGGCCTTCGCGACCGCCCGGTCGATCCCCCAGGCCCACAACCGCCTCACCGCTGGCGAGTGGGCCAAGGGCGACTTCCTGGGGACCGAGGTCAACAACAAGACCCTGGGGATCGTGGGCTTCGGTCGCGTCGGCCAGGAGGTCGGCAAGCGGCTGGCCTCGCTGGGGACCGACCTGGTGGTCTTCGACCCCTACATCAGCGAGGAGCGCGCCGAGCAGTTCGGCGCGGAGCTGGTCGACGACCTCGACGCCTGCCTGGAGCGGGCGGACTTCCTGACCATCCACACCCCTCTCACGAGCGAGACCGAGAACATGATCGGCGAGGAAGAACTCGCCACGCTCGAGGGCGGGTACGTGGTCAACTGCGCCCGCGGGGGGATCGTCGACGAGCCCGCCCTCGCCGAGGCCGTCGAGGACGGCGTTCTCAAGGGAGCGGCGGTCGACGTCTTCGCCGACGAGCCCGTCTCGCCGGACAACCCCCTCCTGCACGTCGACGACGTCATCGTCACGCCCCACCTGGGCGCCTCGACGGAGGCCGCCCAGGAGAACGTCGCCGTCTCGACGGCCGAGCAGGTACTCGCCGCCTTCGAGGACGAGCCGGTCGTGAACGCCCTGAACGCCCCCTCGGTCGACGAGAGCGCCTTCCCCGCCATCGAGCCCTACATCGGGCTCGCCGAGACCGCGGCGAAGATCGCCGTCCAGATGTTCGACGACCGCGTCGAGCGCGTCGAGGTCACCTACGCGGGGGAGATCGCCGAGGAGGACGTCGACCTGGTCACGGCGTCGGCGCTGAAGGGCGTCTTCCAGCCCCTCGAGTGGCAGGCCAACGCTGTCAACGCGCCCGGGATCGCCGAGAAGCGAGGGATCGACGTCACCGAGTCCAAGACCCGTCAGTCCGAGGACTTCCAGTCGCTGGTCACGGTGACGGTCGGCGACAGGGACAGCGAGGTCAGCGTCTGTGGCACCCAGTTCGCCGGCGGCGATTCGCGGATCGTCCGGATCGACGACTACCGGATCGACGCCATCCCCCACGGCCACATGCTCGCGGTCCGCAACGAGGACAGCCCGGGCGTCATCGGCTTCATCGGCACCGTCCTGGGCGAGTACGACCTCAACATCGCCGGGATGTTCAACGGCCGCGAGACCATCGGCGGCGAGGCGCTGTCGGTGTACAATCTGGACCAGCCGGTCCCCGAGGAGGTGCTCGCGGAACTCGAGGCCGACGAGCGCGTCATGAAGACGACCTACATCTCGCTCGACAACGGGACCTGAGCCGGCAGGGGCGGCTGCCGCCCCGAGGCCGGGTCAGTCCCCGCCGTTCTCGACGCTTCGCTCCACGTCGCCGCTTCGCTCCCGGCTGCCACGCCAGGTCGTCCAGTCGTACATCCGCTCGACCTCGCCACCCTGCTGGCGGATGGCCACCGCCGTAGTAAAGAGGAAGGTGCCGACGATGGCCGTCCCCACCAGCCAGACGGCGTCGACGACCCCCGCGTAGCCGAGATACCGGCCGACGATGTCGACGAAGACGACCCCGGTGGTGGCGATCACCGCGGGCAGGAGGTTCCGGACGAGCGCGGCGATGCTGGTCCCCTCGTGGGTCCGGACCGCGAGCAGGCTGTAGTACAGCGCCCACAGCGACGCTCCGGCCCAGCCGGCGACGACCACCAGCCGGGTCTCGCCGCTGAGCAGGAAGCCCAGCCACCACGAGCCGACGAAGACCGCCAGCACCGCGTAGTCGAGCCACTGGGGGAGGGCGGTCGTCGAGCGGTCCCGGCGGGACAGCGCCAGCCCGCGGATCCCGAGCGCGACGCCGAGGATGAAAAACAGCGTCGCACCCTCGGCGAAGGGGCCGAGCCACGCCGCGGAGACGAGCGTGTCGGCGATGTTGGCCACGCCGTAGACGACGCCGGCGCCGATCCCCATCGCCAGCGGCCACATCTCGCGCAGGTCGATCCCGACCACCACGTCGCGGGCGTAGACGTACAGGTACGCGAGCAGCACCGCCGAGCCGACCGTCACGACGCCCGAGGCGAGCAGGGTCGCGACCTCGACGGTTCCGGCGGCAGTCGTCAGGAGCATACCTGCGGTAGGGCCCCGGTAAATAAAACGGACCCGGCCGTTCCTGCGGCTCGGGAACGCTCCGGGACGGGCCGGACGGTCCGGGACGGGAGACGGCGGTCCGGCCCGGGCGGTTCCGGGACCCGGGAAGGTGACCCCGGGACATATTCGTCCGGGCTGTGTACCCCCACTATGGGACTGCGAGACCGGATCCTCGACTACGTCGCGAAGGTGTTCATGCCGGTCCCGGACCACCCCGCCCGCGGCGGCATGACCGGCGAGCCGGCCCCCGACGACAGTGACGGGGAGGGCGACGACGAGGACGCGGCCGGGACCGGCGACGAGTCCGGGAGCGGCGACGCGGCCGGAGATGCCGGTGCGACGGGGGACGCGACGGAGGCGGAGACGGACGGGACCAGGTAGCCCGGACGGCCACCCGGCGCTGTCCCGGACCCGGTCGGATTACCGGCAACTGCCCGTGACAGCTCCCGCCGCGTCGCGCTCCTGAAGGATGCTCTCGTACCGCGTGACTACTTCGTCGAGGCGGCGCCGCTCGCGTTCGAGGTCGTCGGCGAGCCGGCCGACGGCCGCCTCGAGGGCGATACACCGGAGACGGTAGTACGTGAGTAGCTCGCCGCCCGTCTGCCGGGCCGGCGCGACTGGGGGCCCGGCGGTGCCCGTCGACGCGCGCTCCGGGTGGTTCTCCCGGTGGCCGCGGCCCCCGCGCACCCGGACCGGCACGGCCGCGCCCGACGGAGACCCGGGCCTGCCGCCGGGGTGACGGTCGGCTGACTCGTGTACCTGGCTGGCGTTCTTGGACATCAGACCGGACCAGTGGTTGTCGCTGGGGCCACATAACCACCCGTCAGACGGGCGTCAGCCGCGCGCGAGCCGGCTTCGTGCGCGGCCGAGGGCACCCGCCGGGACCGGCCGTCAGTCCTTCAGGTGAGCGAGCACGCCCCCGGTGTCGCCGGGGACGGGTTCGGGCTCGCTGCCGGCCTCGACGGCCGCGTCGGGGTCTTTCAGCAGGTGGCCGGTCGTGAGACAGACCACCCGCTCGTCGGCGGTCACGACGCCCTGCTCGCGGAGCTTCCGCAGGCCGGCGATGGAGGCCGCGGAGGCCGGCTCCACGCCGACACCTTCCTCGGCGAGGTCGCGCTGGGCGGTCTGGATGGCGTCGTCGGAGACGGCGACGGCGGTCCCGCCGGTCGCCCGGATCCCCGGCAGCGCCTTCGGGGCGTTGACGGGGTTGCCGATCCGGATCGCCGTCGCCTTCGTCTCCACGTCCTCCCACCGCTCGGTGTGGTCCCAGCCGTGCTCGATGGCCTCGACCATCGGCGCCGAGCCCGCCGCCTGGACGCCCGTCAGTGCCGGGACCTCGTCCTCGGCGAGCGCGCCACTGCGGACGAGTTCGCGGAAGCACTTGTACAGCGCCGCGGTGTTGCCGGCGTTGCCCACCGGGAGGACGATCCGGTCGGGGTAGGCACCCTCCTCCTCGCGGAACTGCTCCAGGATTTCGAGGCCGATCGTCTTCTGGCCCTCGAGCCGGAACGGGTTCAGCGAGTTCAGGAGGTAGACCTCCCCCCGGGCGGCCAGGTCCTGGACGATGTCCAGGCAGGTGTCGAAGTTGCCGTCGACCTCGAGGATGCGGGCGCCGTGGAGGCTGGCCTGGGCGACCTTCCCGGCGGCGACCTTCCCCGCGGGCAGGAGCACGAGCGTCTCCATGTTCCCGCGGGCGCCGTAGGCCGCCAGCGCCGCGGAGGTGTTACCCGTCGACGCGCAGGCCAGCCGGTCGACGCCCACTTCCTTCGCGACGCGGACGCCGACGGTCATGCCGCGGTCCTTGAACGAGCCGGTGGGGTTCATCCCCTCGTGTTTCACCCGCAGCCGTTCGAGGCCGGTTTCCGCCTCCAGGCCCGGCACGTCGTGCAGTTGGGTGTCCCCCTCGGGTAGCGAGACTCCCTCCTCGAAGGGGAGGGCGGCGGCGTACCGCCAGACTCCCCGGCGGTCCTCCCGGAACTCGTCCCAGGTCGGCAGGTCGGCGTAGCGGACCTCCAGCAGCCCGTCGCAGTCGTCGCACGTGTACCGGACGTCCGTGAACGGCGGGAACGTCTCGCCGCACTCGATGCAGGACAGCCAGACGCCGTCGGTGGCGGCGGCGGGCTCCGTACCGGTGAGCTGGAGGTCGGCCATTACCGGGGTCGACGGACTGGGCGGGCAAAAGTGGGACGGTTGGACTGTGGCGGTCGGTAGTCAGTCAGTGTCGGTCCGGGCGGGTCGGCGGGTGACCGGCGGCGGGATGCCCTCAGGGCTCGGGAACCGATTCGGGCCCGAACTCGTCGATCCGCTCGTGGACGTAGGCGGTCCACTGGTCGAGGGTCTCGTGCATCAGCTCGCGGGCCTCGGGCAGTGGCGTGGCGGTGTACTGGTAGACGTGACCCCCGTCGTCGAGCAGCCGGCGCTCGCGCCGTGCGAGTTCCTTCTCGCGGAGCGTCGACAGCGAGCGGTTGACGTTCGACCGGTCGCGGTCCAGCCGGTCGGCCAGCTCGGCGACGGTGCTCCCCGGCGTCTCGAGCAGGACCAGATAGGTCCGGACCTCGTGGTCCTGGACGCCGAACACGCAGGCCAGCACGTCCGCGAAGCCCGGCTCGTCGTCCAGCATGAGTGCGCGGAACCGCTCGGGCGACGGGTCGCTTTCCATACCTCGCGTTGGACCGCCACCGGAATAAATCGCCGTGTTACCTGGGGTTCACCGCCCCACTCGGGGGTCACTCGGCGTTCACTCTGCGTAGCCCTGGTTCTCGATGCACTCGCGCATCTCCTCGGCGGAGTCGTGGGTGTGGAGCCGCGTGGGGGTGTCACAGTAGTAGGTCCCGCCGTCGCGGCGCAGCGTAACGGTGTGTTCCGAGCCCAGAAACTCCGTGTTCACGACGACGCGCCGGCCCGACTCCAGGGTGTCCAGTAGCTCGTCGGCCTCCAGCTCGCCCGCGTCGATGACGAGTGGCTCGCTCATCCTCCCCACCTACCGGGGCCACCGTAATGAGCCTTCGTCCACGCCACGCTCGCCCCGTGTCTCACACACCCGCACCGCCGGCCGACGTCCTCGGGTACCTCTCGGAGGAGCTGTTCGACGACGACGCCGGCACCTTCGCGTCGGGGGCCGATGCCGACACCTACCGGTATACGCCGCAGGACGCCGGCGACGTCACCGGCGGGCTCAACGCCGCCGAGGCGGTGACTTCTACCAGGGCCGGGGCGTCCCCGGGAAGTCCGACGAGCCGCCGCAGCAGGCGACCGTCTTCAGGACGCGACCGTCTCCGGGACCGGAGTCCGGCGCATCCGCGGCCGGAGCAGGAGCCGTCCGCCGCTGTCTGTCCCAGCACCGCCCGTCCGCCGCTGTAGGAGCACCCTCTTGATCACCGCTCGAATGCCGGGTCGCGCAGTGACCCGACCCGCTCCATCGCCCCGGCCGGGAGCCGTCGGCTCCCGGCGGCGAGGTTTGCGACCAGGTGGTCGGGGTTCGTACTCGAGGGGATCGGGACGACGCCGCGGGTGACGGCCCAGGCCAGCACGACGCCCGCCGGCGACAGCCCCAGTTCGTCTCCGACCTCGCGCAACACCGACTCCTCGAGCAGCCCCGGCGCCGACAGCGGTGAGTGGGCGACGACCCTGATCCCTCGCTCGTGACAGAACTCGACGAGCTCGGTCCGGGGCTGGTAGGGGTGGACCTCGACCTGGACCAGCGCCGGCGGGACGGAGCCGGCCCGGAGCACCGTCCGGAGCTGGTCGACCGAGACGTTACACACGCCGAGGGTGCGCGCCCACCCGCGGTCGTGGACGGCTTCGAGATTCTGCCAGGCCTCGGCCAGTGAGACGTCTGCCGCCACCGGCTCGCCGTCGGCGTCCGTCGGGAACGCGAGCGCCTCCTGGCGCTCGACCGGCTTCTCGGCCAGCCGCTCCAGCGCCCCCTGGTGGGCCCAGGCCTCCGGCCAGTGTAACGTATAACAGTCGAAGGTCTCGATACCGAGTTCCTCGCGACTGCCCGCACAGGCCTCGAGCAGGTGTTCGCGGCGGTGGTTCGTCCGCCAGACTTTCCCGAGTATGAAGAGGTGGGCACGGTCGGGTGCCCCGGACGCCGCGAGCAGGTCGCCGATCCGGTGTTCGTTGCCGTACAGCTCCGCCGAGTCCAGCAGCCGATAGCCCGCGTCGAGCGCTCGCGCGATGGAGTCGACCCGGTCGACGTACTCCCCGCCACGGTACCGCGAACAACCAAGGCCGACTGGTGGGAGGCGGATAGCGTAGTCCCGCCCGGGTAGGCCGTCGCCGTGGTCGTCGCTCACCGCTGCTCGTTGCTCGGTGCCGGCCGGTCGACCGACCGGCGCGGGCACCGGGTCAGCGACCGCACCGTGGTCGTCGACGGCGACCGCTTCGCCCGTCGCTGCCGCCTGCTCGATAGCGTTGCAGACCGCGACGACGTGGGACGCCCGGCGCCCGCCGGCCCGTGGCGGGCTGTCGGCAGCGACGTCCGCCGCGAACGCCTCGACGGCGTCGAGGCGGTCCCGCTCGGTCGGCGGCGTCTGTGGCGGGACCGGCGTGTACTCCCGGCCGGCGCGGCCGAACTGGACTGTGTCGCGGTCGGCCCCGAGCGCGCCGGCGTCGCCGAGGTAGACGGAGCCGTCGTCGCCGTGGAACTCGAGCCCGTAGAACTCACGGGCACGGTGGGGGACGTAGAGGCTGGCGCTCAGCCGGGTGACCGGTCCGTCCGCGAAGGACAGCGTCGCCTCGACGTGGCTCGGGGCCGATGGCGTCCGGTCCTCCCGGGCGGGCCAGACATCGAGGCTGTCGGCGCTCCGGACCCGCTCGACGGGGCCGAACAACGCCACCAGCAGCGCGAGCGGGTAGACACCGCCGTCGTACAGCGGCCCAACCTCCAGAAAGGACTCCGGCCGGTCGTGCCACTCGGTGACCCGGCCGACGTGGGCGTGGGCGTAACAGAGCCGGACCGTTCCCGCCCGCCCGTCGGCGAGCGTGCGACCGGCGAGCCGCTGGGCGGGGCCGAGCGCCGGCGCACACGCCAGCCCGAGGTCGCGGCGGCGGGCAGTCGCCACCAACTCCCCCGCGCGGTCGGCATCTAGCGCGAGCGGTTTCTGCGAGTAGACGTGACGGCCGGCCGCCAGCGCCTGCTCGGTCACGGCCGCGTGGGCCGCGTGGCCGGTCAGGTTCACCACCACCGGGGCGTCGACGTCGGCCAGCGCCCGGTCGAGGTCGGTGAACGCGCGGGCGCCGTGGTCGTCGGCCAGTGCCGCTGCACGCTCGGGGTCGAGGTCACAGACGCCCGCCAGCGAGAGTGGGCTGTCTCCGAGCCCTGCCGCGTATTCGGCCGCGACTGCGCCGGCCCCGACGAACAGGCAGTTCACACCCGCTATCCGGGGCGCCAAACGAATAAGTCCCGCTGCCGAACCCCGGAGAACTTTGCGCCTGCCGCCCGAACACCCGGTGTGCGAGAACAGGGTATGGGGTGGCTCGGGACGGCCTACCTCCGGGCACTCCAGGCTGTCGGCCGCCGGCTCCCCTACGGAACCAGCGTCTACGAGCGCGAGTGGGACGTGCTGGTCGTCCTGGACGGGTGCCGGGTCGACACGCTCCGGCGGGTCGCTTCCGATGTCCCGGCGCTCGGCGAGGTCGAGGCGGTCCGGTCGGTCGGCTCGTCGTCCTCGGAGTGGCTGGAGCGGACCTTCGACCCCGCGCGGGCCCCTGTCGACCGGACGGTCATGGTGACAGGTAACACCTGGACCGACCGGTATCTCGACGCCGCCGCGTTCGCCGCACTCGACGAGGTTTGGAAGTACGCCTGGGACGGGGAGCACAACACGGTGCCGGCGCGGGCTGTCACCGACCGCGCGCTTGCGGCCGCCCGCCAGCGCGACCCTGACCGCCTGGTCGTCCACTACATGCAGCCACACCACCCCTTCGTTCCGGACCCGCTGTCCGGTGACGACGGTCTCGCCAGAACCGGGGCGGCGAGCAGCGAGACCAATCCCTGGGTGTTGCTCCGCCGGGGGGAGGTGTCACCCGAGCGCGTCCGGGCGGCCTACCGCGCGAACCTCCGGTACGTGCTGGACGAGGTGAGTACCCTGGTCGAAAACGTCGCCGGCCGGGTGGCCATCACGGCCGACCACGCCAACCTGTTCGGGGAGTGGGGGCTGTACGGCCACCCGATGCACACCCCGGTGCCCGCGCTGTTGCGGGTCCCCTGGGCCGAGACTGCGGGTGAGGGCCGTCGAACCCGCAACCCCGACCGCGAGCCGCCGGAGCCGCTTCCAGTCTCCCGTGTCTACGGGGGCAGCGACCGCGACCGGCTGGCCGCGCTCGGCTACCTCGACTAGCCACAGTTTTTAGTGACAGAAACCCCTGTCTTGGCGCGTGTATTCGACGGGCTCGCATCTGTCCCCTCGCTGTCCGGAGACACCGCACCGCGCCGGAGGTCAGTCTCCGCGATGACCGCCCGCTCGCTGTACTTCGTCGAGCCGGGGTCGGTCACCGTCCGCGAGCATCCGGTCCCCGACCCCGGCCCCGGCGAGGTCCGGGTCCGGACCGAGCTATCAGCGGTCAGCCCGGGAACCGAGCTGCTGGTCTACCGGGGGGACGTCCCCGAGTCGATGCGCGCCGACGAGACCATCGACGCACTTGGGGGGACGCTCTCGTATCCGCTGCAGTACGGGTACGCCGCAGTCGGGCGGGTGACGGCGCTCGGCGAAGGGGTCGACGAGTCCTGGCTGGACCGCCGGGTGTTCGCGTTCAACCCACACGAGAGTCACTTCCTGGCCCAGCCCGAGGACCTCGTCGCGACGGAACTGCCGACCACGCGGGCGCTCCTGCTCCCCAACGCCGAGGCGGCAGTCAACTTCGCCATGGACGCCCGTCCGCGAGTCGGTGCGAGGGTCACCGTCTTCGGTCAGGGAGCAGTCGGGCTGCTGACGACTGCCGTCCTCGCCGAGTTCCCACTCGCGGAGCTGGTGGCCGTCGACCGGGTGCCCGAGCGCCGCGAGCAGGCCCGCGCCTTCGGCGCCGACCGCGCCGTCCCGCCCGCCGAGGTCGAAGCGGCCGTCGGCGGCGCCAGGCCGGACGTCGTAATCGAGCTCTCTGGCTCGCCAGCGGCACTGGACGACGCCATCGGGGTGACCGGCTACGCCGGCCGGGTGGTCGTCGGCTCCTGGTACGGCACCAAACCCGCCGAACTCGACTTGGGTGGGCGCTACCACCGAAGCCACATCCGGGTACGCAGTAGCCAGGTCAGCCGCATCGACCCCGACCACCTCGACCGGTGGGACAAGGAACGCCGGCTGGCGTACGTCCGCTCCTGGCTGGGTGAGGCCGACGCCGACCTCTCCGCGCTGCTGACACACCGTCTCCCTCTCGAGGAAGCTGCGGACGCCTACGCCTTGCTCGAGAACCGGACGGACGGCGCCATCCAGGTTGCGTTCACCTACGACGGGGACTGAGGGGGTCCCGTCGACCGGAGATTTAGGTAGCCGGAGCCCGACGTATATGGAGATGTATACGACGACGGTGCGGACGGACTTCGTGGCCCAGCACTACCTCACAGTCCCGGACCCGGGCCCGGAGGGCGAGCCACACTCCCACCACTACCGGGTCGAACTCGAGTTCCGCGGGCCGGCGCTGAACGAGTACGACTACCTGGTGGATATCGACGACGCCGAGGCGGCGCTGTCGGACCTGGCCGACCGCTACCGGGACACGATGCTCAACGAGCTCCCGGAGTTCGAGGGGTACAATCCCAGCGTCGAGCGGTTCGCGCGCGTGGTTTTCGACCGCGTGACCGACCGGGTCACCAGCGAGGCGGTGGCCGGCCTCGCGGTGACGGTCTGGGAGGACGACCAGGCCGCTGCCGGCTACGACGCGGCGGTATGAAGGTCGGGCTGACGCTGTACGGCGACCTCGACGAGCGGTCCGGCGGGTTCCGGTACGACCGCCGTCTCCTCGAGGAGCTGGAGGCTGCCGGCGACGAGGTCGAGGTGGTCTCGTTGCCCTGGCGTTCCTACCCCCGGGGGCTGCTCGACTCGTTTTCCCCGCGGGTCCGCGAGCGCCTCGCGACCGACGTGGACGTGATGTTACAGGACGAACTCGCTCACCCGTCGTTGCTGGGCCACACCCGCGCGTTATCCTATCCGGTGGTGAGTATCGTTCACCACCTCCGGGCCAGCGAAGCCCGGCCGCTGGCGCCGGTGTACCGGCGGGTCGAGGCGCGCTACCTCTCGGCGGTCGACGCCGTCGTCTGTAACAGCCACGCGACCCGCGACGCCGTCACGGCGCTCGGCGTCGACCCCGGGGATACGCTCGTCGCGCCGCCGGCAGGCGACCGGTTCGACCCCGTCGTCGGAGACGACCAGGTCGACCGCCGTGCCCGCGAGGGGCCGCTCCGGGTCGCATTCGTCGGCAACGTCATTCCCCGAAAAGGGCTGGATACCCTGGTCGACGCCCTGGCGCGCGTCGAGACCCCAGTCCACCTGACAGCCGTCGGGCGTCCCGTCGACAGTGGATACTACGAGAGTGTGCGCGCCCGCGCTCGCGCTCGGGGCGTCGCCGACCGGGTGACGTTCGCCGGAGAACTGTCCGACGACGCCCTCGCGGCGACGCTACGGGAGAGTCACGTGCTCGCCGTTCCCTCGCGTCACGAGGGATTCGGCATCGTCTACCTGGAGGGGATGAGCTTCGGGCTGCCGGCCATCGCCAGCGCTGCCGGCGGCGCAGCGGAGGTCGTCACCGACGGCGAGACGGGTGTTCTCGTCGACCCCGGGGACCCCACGGCGGTTGCAGAGGCCCTGGGCGCGCTCGGGAGAGACCGGGACCGGCTGACCCGGATGGGAACGGCTGCACGGGACCGCTACGAATCCCATCCCGACTGGTCGGACACCGCCACCCGTGTCCGGTCCCTCCTGACCCGGGTCGTCACCGGTGAGGAGGGGCACGGAGACGCCGACACGGACACCGACACCAGTCCTCACGGCGACGCCGGACGGGGGGCACAGCCGTGACCGACACCGATTTCCACCGGTATCTCGCCGCCAAGCGAAGCGTCGACGACCGCGGGCTGGACCGGCGCCTGCTCGAACGACTCTCCGCGGGGCTGAGGAGGGAGACCGCCGCCGGCGACACGCTCCGGGTCGTCGAAGTGGGTGCCGGCATCGGAACGATGGTTGAGCGCCTCGTCGAGTGGAACCTGCTGCCTCCTGGCCGGACCCACTACACGGCTGTCGACGTAGACCCCGACAGCGTCGCCGCGGTCCCCGAGCGTCTCACCGAGTGGGCTACCGGACGGGACGTGACGGTCGCCGACACCGACGACGGTCTCAGGCTGGTCGACGACGACCGGACGGTTCTGGTCGACCCGGTCGCCGCGGAGGCGACGACCTACCTCGGAAGCGGAGCGGACGGGACCGACGTGGCAGACCGCCGGGAGCCCGACTTGCTGGTCGGGATGGCGCTTCTGGACGTGCTCGGGCTGGACGGGCTTGCCGACCTGCTCGCGGGACTGGCACCCGGCGGGTGGTACTACTTCCCGGTCACCTTCGACGGCGCGACGCGGTTCGCCCCGGCCCACCCTGCCGACCGTGCGGTCGAGCGACACTACCACCGCCACATGGACCGCAAGCCGGGTGGGGACAGCCGCGCCGGTACCCACGCCCTCGGTCGTCTACAGGCGATGGAGCGGGTCGCGTGGGTCGATGTGGCCGGCTCGGACTGGGCGGTCCGGCCGGTCGACGGCGAGTACCCCGATGACGAAGCGTACGTCCCCCGCCACGTCCTCGCCACGGTCGAGGAGGCGGTCGGCGAGATGGCGGGGACGGGGTTCGAGCAGACGCTGGACGGGTGGCTGGACTGCCGGCGCCGCCAGCTCGCGGCCGCCGAGCTGGTCTACACAACCCACCAGGTGGACCTGCTCGGCCGGGTTCGGGACCCGTGAGCCAGACGCCGGTCTGTACGTCCGGTTTCAAAACAACAATATCGGGTGCGCCCGTATACAGGGTACCGTGACGAACACGCAGGTTACCCTGATCCAGATCGACAACTACGGCCCGTGGACCACAACGCCGGAGCCGCGACGCGAGGTCGACCTGCAGACGCTCCAGTCCCGGCTCTACGCTGACATCTCCCAGCTGGTCGGCAACCGCGAGGGGTACGCCTTTTTCGCCCGCTTTGACAACATGCTCACTGTCACCAACGGGCTCGGGATGGACGCCCACCGGCTGATCCAGGAATCCATCGCCAACCGCTACCCCGTGACCGCGAGCATGAGCGTCGCCGTCGGCCCGTCGCCCATCGAGACGCTGGGGCGGGCCTCCGACCGTCTCCAGGACGCCGGCTCGGCCCAGGACAGCGAGCGCCGGAAGATCCTGCGCGGCGAGACCCTCGACGCGGCCGACCGCGGACCCGAGGACGTCCAGGTCGCTCACTTCGACGTCGACGACGCCACCGGCAAGTACACCGACCAGCTCAACGAGTTCGACACCT
>JAZKSZ010000219.1:0-3191 GCA_036625795.1 Haloarculaceae archaeon | reverse complement strand
CGACACGGGCGGAAACGCGGGGACTAAGTATCCCAACTCAAAGACCTAGGTATGACGGGTACTCGATGGCGTCCGCGGCCGACGACGCTGTACGCCGCGGCCGTCGCCGGCGTCTACCTGCTGGTGGTCGCCGGGGCCACCGCCGGGGTCGCGGACGCTGCCCGTGCCTGTCAGTCCTGGCCGCTCTGTACGGGCGACCTCACGACGCCGACGATGCTGGTCGCCGTCGGTCATCGCGCGCTCGCAGCGGTCGTCGGCATCGTTGTCCTCGCCGCGGGGGTCACCGCGCTGCGGGACGACAGCCGCCGCGTCCGCGCGGCGGGCGCGGCCGGCCTCGCGCTCTATCCCCTCCAGGTTGGGCTCGGCGCCTGGGTCGCCGTCTCCGGCGGGGCGCTCCCCTTGCCGGGCCTCCACCTGCTCGTCGGCGTGAGCATCTTCGCCGCCTTCCTGTTCGCGCTGGCCTGGCGCCTGGAGAGCGAAACCGGGGGCGACGACGACCCGGTCGGCCCTGCAGCCGCGCCATCCTCGGGGCTGGGCGGCCAAGAGTCGCCGCCGGAGCCCGCGCGGGCCCCCGATGTCACCCTGTCCGACCGGCTGTACGCGTACTTCCGGCTGATGAAGCCGCGGCTGATGTGGCTGCTCGCACTCGTCGCGGCGGCCGCGATGGCACTCGCGGCCGGCCCGGCGCTGTCGGCCCGCACGGTCCTGTTGACCCTCGGCGGTGGCGTGCTCGCCATCGGCGCGAGCGGCACGTTCAACCACGTCCTCGAGCGCGACCGCGACCGCCGGATGTCCCGCACCGACGACCGCCCGACGGTCACCCAGGCCATCCCCGTCCGCAACGCCGTCGCCTTCGGTTGCCTGCTCGTGGTGCTCTCGCTCGGACTGTTCCTGCAGGTGAACCTGCTGGCCGCGCTGCTCGGGCTGACGGCGATCGTCTTCTACAGCGTCGTCTACACGCTCGTGCTCAAACCCAACACCGTCCAGAACACCGTCATCGGCGGCGCGGCGGGCGCCCTGCCAGCGCTGATCGGCTGGGCCGCCGTCACCGGCGAGGTCGGCCTGCCCGGCCTGCTTTTGGCCGCGCTCATCTTCGTCTGGACCCCCGCGCACTTCTACAACCTCGCGCTCGCCTACAAGGACGACTACGCCCGCGGCGGCTTCCCGATGATGCCCGTCGTCAGGGGGGAGACGACCACCCGCAAGCACATCCTGCTGTGGGCCGGGCTGACGCTCGTGGCCGCGGTAGCGCTGGTCTGGGTGACGCCGCTCGGCTGGCTCTCCGCCGCCGCGAGCACGGCCGTGGGCGGGGTCTTCGTCTGGGCCGTGGTCCGCCTGCACCGCGAGCAGACCGAACGGGCCGCGTTCCGGGCCTTTCACGCCTCGAACGCCTACCTCGGGACCGTCCTGCTGGCCATCGTGGTCGACGGGCTCGTGCTATGAGTTCCGACACGGGGACCGGGACGGCAGCCTGGCGCGACCGCCTGTCGGCCCTCCGGCCGGACCGCCGGACCGCCGTCTACTGGGCGATGGTCCTCAACGCCGAGTTCCTGGTCCTGGCTGGCTACTACACGTTCGCGACGGACGTGACGCTCCGGGACCCCCTGTTCGCGGTCATCCCCTTCGTCTGGATCAACCTCTCGGGGTGGGCAGTCATGCACACGGACGTCCCGGCCGTCTCCTCCCGGAAGAAGGCCATCGCGGCCGCCGTCGCCGTCGGCTACTTCGGCCTGCTCGCGGTCTTCGGCGGCATCATCAACGGCCCCAGCGGCGTGACGACCTCGTACCTGAACGTCCTCCAGCTCCCGCCGGGCTGGAACCCCGCCTTCTTCTACAGCGGCTCGCTGTTCAGCCTGGTCGTGCTCCCCTACAAGCTGGTCGGCTTCGCCGCGCTTGCCTACCTCGTCTACGTCACCGCGCTGGACGCCGCGAGCGCGCTCGTCGGCGGCGTCGTCGGCCTCTTCTCGTGTGTCTCCTGTACCTTCCCGATCCTCGCCGGGCTGGCCTCCGGGCTGGCAGGGACCGGGAGCGCCATCGCCGGCTTCACCTACGCCAACTCCTATCTCCTCTCGACGGTCGTCTTCGCCGTCACGGTGGTCCTGTTGACCTGGCGACCGACCCTCGTCCGCGGTGGCGAGTGACCCGGTTCCGGCCGGAGTCGACAGCTTCGAGTCCGCCCCCGGCCTATCCGCGGGCATGACCACGGTCGAACTGGAGTACTGCGTTCCCTGTGACTTCCGGCGGCGCGCGCTGGACGTCGAGACCGCAGTGCTCGGCGCCCTCGAGGAGGAGATCGACGAGTTCCGGCTGGTGATGGGCGACGGCGGCGTGTTCGAGGTGCGCGTCGACGGCGAGACGGTCTACGACAAACAGGAGGAGGCCTTCGACGTCGACGGGATCGTCCGCGCGGTCCGGGCGGCGCTGTAGGCAGCCGGCAGCCGCAGGACCGGCGAAGCCGACGCCCCCAGCATTCGGGCGTCACGGTCAAACGGGTAGGAGCCCAACCCGGATGCATGGAGGGCGCAGACCGTTTTATGTTCTACGCGCTCGTGCTCGTCTTCCTGCTCATCGCCGTCGGGTTCGTACTGGCGTTGCTCGCCGGCTGACCGCCAGCCGCTGACCGAACGGCATTTTGCCGCCCCCCACGCAGACCCGGACATGACAGCCATCGTCGCCGAGGACGTCTCCCGTGCCTACGGCGACACGGTCGCCGTCGACGGAGTCTCCCTGACCGTCGCCGAGGGGGAGGTGTTCGGGCTCGTCGGGCCCAACGGCGCGGGCAAGACCACGCTCGTGCGGGCGCTCGTGGGGACGACTGACGCCGAGGGTCGCGTCGAACTGTTCGGCGAGGGCCCCCGCGCGGTGGCCCGCGAGCGGGTCGGCCTGCTCCCGCAGAACTTCGACCCGCCGGCCAGGCTGACCGCCCGGGAGTTGCTCGCCTACTACGCCAGCCTCTACGACGAGAGCCGCCCCGTCGGTTCAGTGCTCGAGGACGTGGGGATGGCCGGCGACGCCGACACCCACTACGAGAACCTCTCCGGTGGCCAGCAACGACGGACCTGCGTGGCGACGGCGCTGGTCAACGACCCCGACCTGCTGGTGCTCGACGAGCCGACGACGGGCATCGACCCCGCCGGCCGCCGGCAGCTCTGGGACCTGCTCTCGACCCGCGCCGAGGCCGGCACGACGGT
>JAZKSZ010000218.1:0-3253 GCA_036625795.1 Haloarculaceae archaeon | reverse complement strand
GTCCTTCTGGACGATGTCGCCGCCGACCTCGCGGGCGACCTGCTTGAGTTCGTCCGTGATGTGTTCCATCGTCCGGTCCTGGGTGGTGTGGCGGGTGATGTCCGCGATCACGATGTCGCCGTCGTAGACGGCGTCTTTGATGTCGACGACGTCTGATTTGTCGCCGATGTCGGCGATGTGGACCAGCGTGTCCGCGCCGACGTCGGCCAGTTCGACGTCCCCAGCATCGAGCGTGACGTAGTCCTCGGTCCCCCGGGTCCCCCCGTTCTCGCCGAGGATCTTGCTCATGAGTCCCATACCGTGTGCCCGGGTCCCTGCCCGCTTAGGCTTTACGTCAGACGCACTCGCGGCGACCGACCGTCCGGTGTGTTCCGGGACGGGTTCCCGGGCCTCCCGTCGCGAGCGCGCAGCGGTCACTCCCGGCGGTCGAGGGCCGCCTCCCGGAGCCGGCGACACCGCTCGCTGTCGACGTCGATGTCGGGAACGGGCGTCGGCCGGCCGTCCCCGTCGACGGCGACGAAGACGAAGTACGACTCCGTCGTCCGCTCGCGCTCGCCGGTGCCGGGGTCCTCGCGGAACGCCTTCAGCCGGACCTGCAGGCTGGTGTGGCCGGTCTCGAAGACGTAGGACTCGATGGCGACCGTGTCGCCGGTCGGGACGCCCGCCTCGAAGGAGAGCTGGTCGACGTTGGCCGTCACGCAGGGCTGGCCGGCCGCCCGCATCGCCGACATCGCGCCGACCTCGTCCATCCACTTCATCACGTTGCCGCCGTGGACCGAGCCGTGGTTGTTGGCGTGGTTGGGCTGGACCCGGTGGCGGTTCTCGATGTACGTGTCGCTGACACTCGGCATGCGCCACGTTGTGGCCGCGGCCACTTATTCTGCCGTGGCCGCCGCGCTGTGCCCGCGGCCGGCTCAGGCCGTCGGTCGCGAGCGACTCCGGAGCCGCGCCAGCGTCAACCCAACGAGCGACCCCACGGTCGCGAAGCCGGCGAGCGTCAGAAACAGCGCAGTCGGGTCGGCAAAGGCCAGCAGCGCGCCGGCGATCCCGCCGCCGAGGGCGCCGACGCCGAACACGCCGAGGTAGGTAAAGCCATACGAGAGCCCGCGCGTGCCGGCGGGGGTGTACTCCGCGACCGTCGCCTGGTACATCGGCTGGACGACGAAGAGGAAGATACCGAGGACAGGGCCAAAGAGCAGCAGCGGCCCCAGTCCCATCGACGAAACCGGGACGAAGAGGACTGCGAGGACGGCCAGCACCGCGAAGGCCCCCGACAGGCCGTACTCGACGGGGATCCGGTCGCTGAGTTTCCCGCCGGCGTACTGCCCGACCACGCCCATCAGGAGGAGCCCGGAGTAGAAGTAATCACCCGGGCTCAGCGTGCGCGACCCCTCGACGGAGATGCCCAGCAAGTCGCGCACCGGAGCAGGGAGCAGCGAGCCGACCGGCACCGGCTCGAAGCCGGGCAGCCCGCGCAGGAGCTCGGGCAGGAAGGTCAACACGCCGCGGTAGTACAGCCCCGAGCACATGACGACGACGAACACGAGCACGAACACGCCGGCGAACAGCCGTCTGGACTCGGCGAGAAACTCCCCCAGCGAGTCGACGCCGGCGTCGGCCTTCGAGCCGCCGTCTTCGGCAGCCTCGTCGCCCGTCTCCTCGCCCCCGTCGGTCACCGGCTCGACGGCGGCGGTCTCGTTGAAATCGGCGCGGGCGGCGTAGACGGCCGCCAGCAGCGCGGGCGCGCCGAGCACGAGCGCGACGGTCCGCCAGTCGACGACCACGAGCAGCAGCGCGGCGACCAGCGGGCCCAGGCCGATCCCGAGGTTGCCCGCGATGCCGTGGTAGGCCAGGCCGGTGCCGCGCTCGCGGACCCCCTTGCTGATCAGCGAGAGGCCGGCGGGGTGGTAGACGCTGGCGGCGACCCCCCAGACCACGAGCGCGAGCCCGATGACGAGCATGTTCGGGGCCAGGCCGAGCAGCAGATACGAGAGCCCCATCCCGGCGAGACAGGCGCTGATCAGCCGCCGGGAACCGAGCCGGTCGACGAGCACCCCGCCCGGCAGCGCCCCGACGCCGAACAGCCCGTAGCTGACGGTCACCATGGCGCCGACGGTCGCGGTGTTGACCGGGAGCTGTGCGACGCCCAGGGAGATGACCTCGAACTGGTCGATCCACGCCACCACGAAGATCGGGATGGCGAGTTCGTAGGTGTGGACCGCCCCGTGGGCGAGCATCACCAGGGCGGTGATCGCACGGTCGTTCGCGTTCACTACCTGCCCGTCTATTCGGCGACCTCTTGTTTTCGTCGTTCCCGTTTCTGACAGCCGACGTGGAAGTCGTCCGCGCGCCGGGACGGCCGGCTTTTTGTCCGGCGCGGCCAACCACGCCACATGACGTTCAGCATCTGCGTCCGCGAGCCCTACGAGGACGAAGATGGCGAGGAACAGACCCGCTACGGCGTGGCGGTCACGACCCGGCTGCCGTCGGTCGGGACGCTCTGTCCGTTCGCCAACGAGCACGGCGCGGTCGCGACCCAGAGTTTCGTCAACGTCTCGCTGGGCCGGCGCGGCGTCGAGTACCTGGCGGACGGGCTGGCCGTCGAGGACGCCCTGGAGGCACAGCTCAACGCCGACGAGGAGGCCAGCCAGCGCCAGCTCCACGGCGTGGACAGCGACGGGGAGTTCGCCTTCTCCGGCGCCGAGTGCAAGGAGTGGTTCGGTCACACCGTCGGGGACGGCTACACCGTCGCGGGCAACCTCCTGACCGGCGAGGCGGTCATCGAGGAGACCGCGGCGGCCTACGAGGCGAGTCGCGGCGAGGACCGCCCGCTCGCGGCCCGGCTGGTCGACGCCCTCGCGGCCGGCCACGAGGAAGGCGGGGACAAACGCGAGGAGCTACACGTCCAGAGCGCGGCGCTGCTGGTCCGGCGGACCGACGACCGCGGCCCGGAGGAGCGGCCCTTCTACGACGACCTCCGGGTCGACGCCACGGAGACACCGGTCGCGGACCTCCGGGAGACCTACGAACTCGCCCGCGAGGGCTACGAGATGGCGATGGAGCGGGCGGAGGAGCGCGAAGAGGGAGAAGAGCGCGAGGAGGGAGAAGAAGAGTAGAGACGGCGGCGGGCAGCCGACAGAGGGCTAGACCGTCAACTCGAAGAGGTCGTCGCCGACGTGGTGCAGCGACTCGACGACCCGGCCCTCCTCGCCGAGCATGTCGTCGCCGTCAGTCAGCGCCCGGCCGACCGCGA